>JAKAJX010000300.1 GCA_021824855.1 Bacteroidota bacterium
TGACCTTCATCGGTAAATTGTTTCCACATTTCGGCTTGTGTAAAACCAGCCCAATACATAGGAACTGCATAAAGAACTATTCCTATAGTACCAATCCAGAAATGATTAGTTGCCAATTTTTTAGAATAAAGAGAGGTATTAAACAATTTGGGCGTTAAATAATACAACATTCCAAAAGTTAAAAAGCCATTCCATCCTAAAGCTCCAACGTGCACATGCGCAATTGTCCAGTCGGTAAAATGCGAAATAGCATTTACGCTTTTTAAGCTAAGCATTGGTCCTTCAAAAGTGGCCATACCATAACAAGTTACCGCAACCACCATAAATTTTAATACAGGATCTTCTCTTACTTTATCCCAAGCCCCACGCAATGTAAATAATCCATTTAGCATACCTCCCCAACTAGGTGCAATTAGCATAATACTAAATACCGTACCTAAACTTTGTGCCCAATCGGGTAAAGCAGTATATAATAAGTGATGCGGACCAGCCCATATATATATAAATATCAATGCCCAAAAATGAACAATTGATAAACGATAACTATATACAGGTCGTCCGGAAGCTTTTGGTATAAAATAATACATTACCCCTAAATAAGGAGTGGTTAAGAAAAACGCCACTGCATTATGGCCATACCACCATTGCACCAAAGCATCTTGCACACCTGCATAAAAACTATAACTTTTAATCCAAGAGAAAGGTATTTCGAATGAGTTTACAATATGCAACATCGCTACAGTAACCCATGTAGCAATATAAAACCAAATAGCTACATAAATATGGCTTTCGCGTCTTTTAACTAATGTACCAAACAAATTGAAACCAAAAATTACCCATACAATGGTAATAAGAATATCAATAGGCCATTCCAATTCGGCATATTCTTTACCGGTAGTATAACCGGAAAGCAAAGTAATAGCGGCTAAAACAATAATTAATTGCCATCCCCAGAAATGTAATTTACTTAATACATCACTAAACATTCTGGCTTTACAAAGCCGTTGAAGTGAGTAGTACACCCCCATAAAAATTCCGTTTCCAACAAATGCAAAAATTACCGCATTGGTATGAACAGGCCTAACACGACCAAAAGTTGTATACGGTAAATTAAAATTTGCCGCAGGAAAATAAATTTGAACTGCAGCCAATAATCCGGCCAACATACCCACTACACCCCACAATACAGTGGCATAGCCAAACATTTTTACAATTTTGTTATCGTAATAAAATTTTTCTACTTGCATACTTTACAGTTTGAAATTGGTTGAATTGATTTAGTTGTTATTGGTTAAGTTGTTGTTATTATCTGTTGTAAAATTGGGCTTATCGTCAAATAACATGCGCATAGGTGGGCTTTTCTCATCATCATACTGTCCGCTTTTAACACTCCATATAAAGGCTGCTAAAAACAAAGATGCCACAGAAATACTGGCAATTAATAACAGTATAATTACACTCATTAAGTTAAAATATTGACGCGCCAAAAATAGAGTTTACCGAAGCACTAACATCCTGATTAAGCTCAAAATAAAAGATGATTTTTATCATTTTTTATTTAAAAACTTGATTTCTGTTTCTCATTTACCTGCGAATGATGGGCAACTTTATTTTAATTTCATTTTCCATGCAGATAAATTACTAAACCCAAATGTTATTATTAATATGCTTATGCTACTTATTGGCATTAATATGGCTGCTATCATTGGAGATAATAATCCTTGTACTGCAAAATAGTTTCCAACAATATTGTATAAAATTGAAACAATAAATGAAGCCATTACAATTCGTTTATTTGCTTTTGATAACTGAATAAACTGATTAAGTAAATGCAATTTGGCTGCCTCTAAAATACCATCGCTTGCGGGCGTAAAGTTGTTGGTATTTTCGGCAACCGCAATTCCAATATCGGCTTGCTTTAATGCACCGGCATCATTTAATCCATCACCAATCATCATTACTCTATTGCCTTCTTGTTGCAGTTTTTTAATTATTTCTAACTTGTCTTCGGGTTTTTGATGAAATAAAATGTATGCATTGATACCCAATAGTTCTTGCAAATAATTTTTTTCGCCCGAATTATCTCCACTTAATATGGCTACCTGATATTTTTTTCGCAGTTGCCGAATAAGTGTAGGAATTTTATCGCGATATTGATTTCTGAAATTAAATTTACCCAACACTTCTCCTTCAACTGAAATATATATTGCAGACTCTATTTCGGGTAATTTACTACCTGTTACAAATTCTCTGGAACCAAGGGTAATTAATTCTCCTTCTACAACAGCTTCAATACCTCTGCCGGTAACTTCTTCAAAAGCAGTAACTTTTAAATGAGTTCCATTTTCGTTCGTCCATGCAGCTACTGCTCTACTCATTGGGTGCATAGATTGAGAAGCCAATGCCGCTAATTTTTTAAGTATAGATTTACTTAATGGTTTTCCGCTGTAACTAATATCTTGATATCTGCCCGTGGTTAATGTTCCTGTTTTATCGAAAACGATATAATTAATAGAAGCAATTTCTTCTATTTTTTGTGCATTACGTAAGTATAAATGGTTACGACTAAGTATTCGTAAAATATTACCATTAGTAAATGTATTACTTAATAACAAAGCACAAGGGCAAGCTACAATTAATACGGCTGTTGCGGCAGCCCATATTTTATCTGGGTTAACTACCCACCAATACAGGGCTGAGGCAATAGATAAGAACAAAACAATCCAAGTAAAAAAGCGAGCTATAAAATGTACAAAAGAATCTCTTTCTTCTTTATTTGTTGCCTGCTTAAATTCATCTCTATTCCATAATTTAGTAAGGTAACTTTGGGCTACTTCTTTAATTACCAACATTTCTATATTACTTCCAATTTGTTTGCCACCTGCATAAATAATTTCACCCATTTCCTTTTCTACCGGTAAGCTTTCGCCGGTTACAAAACTATAATCTATTAACGCTTTTCCGCGTGTTAAAATGCCATCGGCCGGAATTAATTCCTGATTATGAATTAATAATGTATCGTTTAAAGCAATATCGGGCAACGAAACCGTTTCTTGATTATGATTATTCATTCGCGTAACTGCAATTGGAAAATAGGAAGTATAATCTCGTTCAAAACTTAATTCTTCGTATGTTTTATCTTGCAATATTCTTCCTACTAACATAAAAAAAACTATTCCGCTCATGCTATCTAAATATCCGCTGCCGGTATTGGTTAGTATATCAAATACACTTCTGCCAAATGTTACAAAAACTGCCAGTACTATTGGCGCATCTATGTTCAAAAATTTATGTTTAATACTTTTCCATGCACTTATATAAAACTCCGAGGCAGAGTATAATACAACCGGTAAACTTAACAGCAAACTTAGCCATCTAAAAACGGTAATTAAGTTTTGTTCTTTAGTATCAATACCCAAATATTCCGGAAAACTCAATAACATAATATTGGCAAAACAAAAGCCGGCAATACCCATTTTATATAGTTTCGATTTATTAAACTTGGGTTTTACCTGATGAATATTATTTAAACTAATATAGGGCTCGTAACCAACAGAAGTTAGCAGTTCTGCTACTTTTCGAACAGAAATATTTTTATGTATGAAAATAATATCGGCTTCTTTTCTTGTAAAATTTACTTTGCTTGAAATGATGTTTTCGTTAAGCCGATGTAAGTTTTCGAGTAGCCACAAACAACTGCTACAATGCATTTGCGGCAAGTAAAAAGTAATGTGGGTTTGATTTTCGTTTTTAAAAGAAATTAATGATTGTATTATTTTTTCGTCATCTAAAAATGCAAATTTGTTTTCCCGAACTTTAATACGCTGACTAAGACCCGGATTTTTACTAATGGCATAATAATCGCACATGCCATTTTGGTTTAGTATTTCGTACACCAATTTACAGCCTTCGCAGCAAAAATCTTTATCGTAAATATGAATAGTTTTATCAATGCACGCTTCGCCGCAATGATAACATTGTATTGTTGTAGAGGTTGTAGGTTTATTCATTAAAAAATATCAATTAAGGTTCTGCTCGTTATTCCGTATGTTATTTATAATGTGATGAGTTAATTTATTTTTTCCTATTACTTTAGGATACAAAAGATTTTGTTCAATATGCACCCATTGTAAAATTTTGTTTTCGAGTAAAAACATTTCATTAATACACAATTTCCATTCTTTGCTCCAAGCCGGTTTTACTACATAATTATTTAATAGTTGACGCAATTTTTGAGTTAACCCTATAATAACTTGGTGGGTATTATGAACCGTTTCAAAAACTTTAATATCTAAGCAATTACCTTTTAAATTTTCGGTGCCTTTATAGCTTTTTTTAATACAAGGAAAAACAATTCCCGATTCTTTTAAAAATAAATGTTTTAATTCATCGTCTAATTTCCTAAATAAAAGTTGTGCCATTTCGGAAACCGATAAAGGCAATTCTTTGATATAAGGATGTAACATTAAAAAGCTTTCTATTTCAGTGCAAGATTTCATTATTTCAGGCTGATATTCTAATTGTATTAGGTTACATAACCCTTCCGGAGTTAAGGCTTCATTAGAATAATTATCTAACCTATTTAACATCATATTGAAATATTATTTTCTGCAAGATAAAATACCGCCTTGCAAGTATACATGATGTTACTCAAGCAGACCAATGACTTTTATCATGTTTCTAATTGGGGAATAAAACTATGAAGATGATTGCAAACCGTTAATCTTGCAAATTTGCTGTGCGTACCAACTTTTTTTGGTTGATGATTTTAATCTTTTTCCCATCTAATTCTACCATATTATCTCGTTTAAATTCGGATAGTAAACGAATGGTAGATTCGGTTGCTGTACCAACAAGGTTGGCTATTTCTTCTCGTGAAAGTCGAACATTTAAAGTAATGCCATCTTCTTCAAAGCCATAGGTTTCTTTTATAAAAAGCAATGTTTCTGCCAACCGTTCTCTAACCGGCTTTTGAGCTAAATGGGTTAGTTTCATTTCGGTTTTATGCAATTCATCGCTTAATAATTTCATCATTTCAAATGCAAGACTGGCATCGCTTTTAAGAATATTGGTAAACAATTCTTTAGGTATAAAACATACCTGAGTATCTTCTAAAGCAACTGCACTGGCACTGTACCTATCGCCACTTAATAAGGCTCTATATCCAATTACATCTCCGCCTTTTAATAAACGTATTATTTGTTCTTTACCATCATCGCCTAAATGAGCCAATTTTACTTTTCCGGTATTAATGCAATAAACGCCAAATGGATGAGATCCTTCATTAAACAATGTTTGCCCCTTCTTATAAATATTACAAACTTTCTGCGAATTCATTTCGTCTAAAAACTCATGTTTTGCCCTACATAATACAGATGTAAATCTTTGCTCACAATACTGGCACATTGTTGAAACATCATGAGTATGGTTAACGTTTGTCATATCTGCAAAAATAAAAGAAGATTTAATTGTTTATTCATTTTTAAAAAAGCTTTTACCCGAATTTGGCTGAAAATACAATTTTATATTGAGATATACCCAAATTTAAAGCAAGCCTCAGTTCCGTTTATCCCTATTATTTTCGTAAAACAAAAAATAATAGAGGGTAAAATGGTTAATATTGCTGCACCACTACTGTAGTAATATGCGCTATTTAAATTTTACCGATACTATTAACCTACTATCTAAACTCGGTTATAGAAAGCTATGGAATGCTGCTAAAGTTTTTATTAGCTTTTGGTTGAGTAAATTGCTTAAAAAACCCATTCAATGGGGTTTGCCCATTTCTATTTCGTTTGAACCTACTACCTCGTGTAATTTAAGATGCCCTGAATGCCCCAGCGGATTGAGGCAATTTAGAAGACCAACCGGAATGCTTACTACGCATTTTTTTGAAAAAACTATTGACGAAATTTCGAAAGAGCTTATTTACCTTATTTTTTATTTTCAGGGAGAACCCTACTTAAATCCGAAATTTTTACAAATGGTTAATTACGCACATCGTAAAGGAATTTATACGGCAACCTCTACTAATGCACATTATTTAACCAACGAAAAAGCAAAAGAAACTGTTGAAAGCGGATTAGACAGATTAATTATTTCGGTTGACGGCACTACGCAAGAAGTGTACGAACAATATAGGGTTGGTGGAAATTTAGAAAAGGTATTACAAGGTGCTAGAAATATTGTGTACTGGAAAAAGAAATTAAACAGTAAAACACCTTTTATATTTTTTCAGTTTTTGGTGGTAAAACCCAACGAACATCAATTAACAGAAATAAAAAAAATTGGGAAAGAAATTGGTGTTGATCAGGTAAGATTTAAAACAGCACAAGTGTACGATTTTGAAAATGACCCCCACCAACTGATTCCGCTTAACGAAAAATACAGTAGATATAAAAGAAATAGCAATGGAAAAATTAAAATAAAAAGCGGTTTAAATAACTATTGCTGGAAATTATGGCACGCTAATGTAATTACTTGGGATGGATTGGTTGTGCCTTGTTGTTTTGATAAAGATGCCACACACCAATTGGGTAATTTACAAACAACCTCTTTTAAAAATATTTGGCATAATACAAATTATAAGCAGTTTAGAAATGAATTGTTTAAAAGCCGAAAAAATATTGATATCTGCAAAAATTGTAGCGAAGGATTAAAAGTTTGGGAGAACTAAATAATAAGTGTTTTAAATGACAAATGTCATCTATCTTTTTTTTCATCTCCGCTACTTTTGTTATATGCTTTATAATGATATACAACAAATTAAAAATTTTAGAAACGAGTATCATAAAACAATTGTAAATATTCAGTTTACCAGTAATTGGATACTGGAAAGAGTAAAAATATTTGTAGAACAAAAAGATATTACACCTCAACAATATAATATTCTTCGTATTCTTCGTGGCAGCATTCATCCTTTATCTACTCAACAAATTAGAGATAGAATGCTTGATAAAATGAGCGATGCCAGCAGATTAGTGGATAGATTGGTAAAAAAAGAACTTGTATTAAAAAAAGTAAGCAATATTGATAAACGACTAGTTGATATTACTATTTCGGAAAAAGGATTAGAGTTACTGAAAGAGTTAGACGAAAAAAATAAAGAATTAGATAATATTATTCATAACCTTTCTGAAGAAGAAGCTACAACAATAAATAATTTATTAGATAAAATTCGCCACAACTAATTTCATACTGTGCATTATTTACTCTGGAGATTGCAATTCATCCACAACAAAAAAATGTACTTCTTGCTGGTTTATCTTCGGTAAATGAAATTTATTTTACAACAATTATTGTATTTTTTTCTTGTAAGTATTCCTTGCATTACAATTGCTCAAGTTGCACCACCCTACGAATTTAGAGGCGTTTGGGTGGCCACTGTAGATAATATAGATTGGCCAAGCAAAAAAGATTTATCTGTAGAACAACAAAAAGCCGAATTTATTGAGCTCGCTACTATGCACAAACGCAATGGCATGAATGCCTTAATTGTGCAAATAAGGCCGGCTGCCGATGCATTTTACCCATCGAAATTGGAACCTTGGAGCGAATTTTTAACCGGCCAACAAGGTATTGCTCCACAACCCTATTACGATCCATTACAATTTATGATTGAAGAAACGCATAAACGCGGAATGGAATTTCATGCATGGCTTAATCCTTATCGTGCTGTTTTTAATAGCAAAAATTCGTCTATTGCAAATGATCATATTACCAAAACGCATCCAAAATGGTTTTTAACGTATGGAGGCAAAAAGTATTTTAATCCGGGTTTGCCCGAAGTACGCCAATATGTTGCTGCCATTGTAAAAGATATTGTTATGCGATATGATATAGATGCTATTCACATGGATGATTATTTTTATCCATATAGAATTGCAGGAAAAGAATTTCCGGATGAAAAAACGTATCGGCATTCAGGTTCAACACTCAATAAAGAAGATTGGAGAAGAAGCAATTGCGATAGTATTATTCGTTTATTATCAAAAACAATTAAATCAGTTAATTCAAGGGTAAAATTCGGAATTAGTCCTTTTGGCGTTTGGAGAAATATGACTAAAGATATCGATGGCAGTAATACCCAAGCAGGACAAACTTGTTATGACGATTTATATGCTGATATTGTTTTATGGCTTAAAAAAGGATGGATTGATTACGTTGCACCACAATTATATTGGGAAATTGGCAATAAACTTTGCGATTACACTGTATTATTAGATTGGTGGAATAAACATACTTATGGCAAACATTTATATATTGGTCATGCTGTTTACAGAGCCGGAACAAGTAAAGCATGGAGAAATAAAGATGAATTACCCAACGAAATAAAAGCACTAAGACAATACCCTACCACCCAAGGAAGTGCTTTTTTTAGCAGCAAAAATTTTGAAAGTAATCCTAATGGCTGGAGCGATAGTTTACAACTTAACTATTATGCAACACCTGCTATCATTCCACCAATGCCGTGGATAGATAGTACACTTCCTTCTATTCCTATAATTGAAAAAAATAAAAAAAATATTTATTCTATTTTATATAACGGAACAAAGAAAATTAAAGGTTTTGCTTTGTATGCACTGCCCAAAAATATTGAACCAAAAAAAAACAACGCCTCTATACTTGAAATTATAGTAAGCAGTAATACAGCCACCATTAATAAAAATACTATTGCCGCAGCTACAAATAACAGGTTATTTATTGCAGCAATAGATATAAACAATAATGTAAGTGATTGGGTAGAATTAAAATAGCTGTAAGTACCTATTTTTAATTGACTCTTTTTAAAGGCAAATAATTTTTGGGCATAATTAATAATGGCACATACTCCATAATGGTAGAAGCATTATCTAATCCAAATGCTTTTTGATCGGATTGAGCAAAGTTTTTAATAGCAAAATAAGATTCCATAATAAATCCTTCTCTTAACGATAATTCGTTTTCAATAGAAAGAAAAGTTTCGATAATAATATAACTTATGTTAGCATGAAAATCTCTTACTTCGGCACTTTGAGCTTTATTTAAAAAATCAAGTTCTTTATTATTCATCATATCCTGCATAACTTTTTTAAATAAAATATTAACTCTTGGTTGAGCACGAAAACCCAATTTAAAATCTATCCGCATAATTTTACCTTCTAAAATTTTTGTAACAGCATATTCCATATCGTAAGGATTATCGGCTCGTTCAATATGAATAAACCAATAAACATCGGCCCTTTTTGGTTTTCGGCATATAATAGAATCAATAATTCTTTTTTCAATATCTACCTTAGAATTAGATTTAGTAAGATATACAAGATGTGTTGCATATTTTGGTAAATAACTATCTTCCGATAAATCTTTTATAGTTGATAAATAATCTTTTATTCGTACAAACTGCAAATACCTATTAGTAATTTTTCTGGCTTTAAAAACAATAATCATTACAAAAAATAAACTTCCGGCACCAAATAATAAGAACATCCAACTTTGCTTCAGTTTTGCTACTTGTGCTACAAAAAAAGAAACTTCAAGTACCATGAATATCATCATAAGCAGAATAACCAATAACCTATTCCATTTTTTTACATACCGCATATAAACACTCATTAACGAGGTAGTCATAAGCATGGTTATTACAATAGAAAAACCATAAGCAGCTTCCATTTGCGAGCTTTGCTTAAAATAAAGAATAGAAGATAAACATCCTACCCAAAGAATAGTATTTAAACTAGGAATGTATATTTGACCTTTTATATCTACAGGAAATTTTACGGTAACTCTTGGCCAAAAATTCATACTAATAGCTTCGCTGATTAAAGTAAATGAACTGCTGATTAAAGCCTGACTTGCGATAACTGTTGCAGCTATTGCAATAAAAATACCTATAAATAAAAACCAATGTGGCATTAAGGCATAAAATGGATTGATATTAACAGGCAAATAATCGCTGCTTTGAGCAAGTAACCAAGCACCTTGCCCCATATAATTGAAGATTAATGCCACTTTTACAAATCCCCAACTAATTTGAATATTTTTTCTTCCGCAATGACCCAAATCGCTGTATAAAGCTTCGGCTCCTGTGGTGCAAAGAAAAACTGCACCCAATACCCAAAAACCATTGGGATACATAGTCAGTAATTCAATTCCATAATAAGGATTCATAGCTCTTAAAATATGCGGCGAATGTGTAATTTGAATAATGCCCAAAATCATAATCATAGAAAACCAAATAAACATAATTGGACCAAAAGAAAAACCCACCACTTTTGTTCCAAATCGCTGCAAAAAAAACAACACCGAAATAATTGCAATAACAATACTTATGGCTACTGCATTTCCGGGAACTATTATATTTTCTAATCCATGAATACTATGTAACCCTTCAATAGCCGAAGAAACTGAAATAGAAGGCATTATTATTCCATCGGCAATAAGCGTTGCCGCACCTATAATTGCAGGCAGGTATAACCATTTAGCAGATCGGCGTACCAAAGCATATAACGAAAAAATACCGCCTTCGCCTTTATTATCTGCACGAAGGGTTAACAAAACATATTTAAATGTGGTTTGCAAGGTTAATGTCCATATAACACAAGATATTCCTCCATACACCAATTCTTCTGTAATTTTTTTATCACCTATGATTGATTTGAACACATATAAGGGAGACGTTCCAATATCGCCATAAATGATACCTAAAGTTACTATCAAGCTCCCAATCGTTATTTTATTAAGCCGATTGTGAGAAGATTCGATTGCCATTGCTCTTGAGTTTAT
>JAKAJX010000010.1 GCA_021824855.1 Bacteroidota bacterium
GATTGATTTATTAATTGAACAACTTCCGAAAAAGGTTCTCCACTACTTATATGTTCCGCATCTTTACAACTAAAGCTAATCCAAGCTTGCATGGTAGGAAATTGTTTTACAACTTCCATTAATGCTATGGCTTCCTCTTTACACGGAATTGTTTCAAAAGCAAAAATATCGGCACCTGTTTCTGCCAATATCTTCATTCTTTCATAATGAAACAATTTTAAAGTTGCAATACTAACTCCATAATTACCTCTGTATTCCGATCCATCTGCTAATGATGCACCATAAGGTCCAATAGATGCAGCAATAATTGGTGGTTTTTGTTGCGGATAAGTTTGTAAAAATTGCTCTTTGGCTTGTAAAGCTAATTGTACACTTAAACGCATTAGCGATATTGCTTCTTCCTTCGAATAGCCGTTTTTGGCAAATCCATCAAAGCTTGCCTGATAACTTGCAGTGGTAATAATATTGGCACTGGCCATCAGATAATCGTAATGTACTTGTTGTATTAATTGAGGATTTTCTTTTAATAATTTTGCAGACCATAAACTGTGATTCAAGTTGGCGCCACGTGCTTCTAATTCAGTGGCTAATGCACCATCTAAAATAGCTAAGCCTTTTTCTTCTATTATAGATTCTAGAATATTTTTCATTCGTTTAATTATTTATGCAAGTTAGTAATTGATTTTTTTATGATAATTGTGTACCAATTAAAACTGTTGTATTTTTAGAGCTTTACAAAAATGATAGTATGCGATATAAAAATTTTATTCAACTGATAGCTACGCTTTGTATTGTTATTTTTTTTCTGAATGGTTACGGGCAAAATAAAATTGTTGTTTTTCAATCTGATTTTGGATTGAAAGATGGTGCAGTTTCTGAAATGAAAGGTATTGCTATGGGAGTTGATAAAGGCTTACAACTTTTTGATGTTACACATGAAATTCCCGCCTATAATATTTGGGAAGCTGCTTATCGTTTACAACAAACAGTACCTTACTGGCCAAAAGGAACTGTATTTGTTTCTGTTGTTGACCCCGGAGTAGGCACCGATAGAAAATCGGTAGTTGTAAAAACTAAAACTGATCATTTTATTGTAACTCCCGATAATGGAACACTTACTTTAATTGCAGAGAATTTGGGCATTGAAGAAAGAAGAGAAATAGATGAAACTATTAATAGACGAAATGGTTCTCAGCAATCTTATACGTTTCATGGTCGCGATGTATATGCTTATACTGCTGCTCGTTTAGCTGCCGGTATTATTACGTACGAACAAATAGGAAAGAAATTAGCCATTGATTCGATAGTAAAAATTAGTTATCAAAAACCGGTATTTGAAAAAAATACTTTGAAAGGCAATATTGCTATTCTTGATATTCAATATGGAAATATTTGGACAAATATTTCGGCCGACTTATTTAAACAATTGCATGTACAATTTGGAGAAAAATTACATGTTGTAATATTCAAGAATAATATTAAAGTAGTGGAATTGATTGCACCGTATGAACAAACTTTTGGCGCAGTAGCCAAAGGAAAACCGTTGGCTTATTTAAACAGTTTAATGCAATTATCATTTGCTTTAAACCAAAATAGCTTTGCCAATAAATATCATGTAGCCAGCGGGAATAATTGGAGCGTAACTGTAAGTAAAGTAAATTAATGCCATTGCTTTAAATGCTAAGGTATATTGGTAGTTAATTTATTTTACTTTCTTGTTTTTGGTTAAAAAATAAATAGGAATACCTATGCTGGTAATTGCAATTCCAAAAACCGAATTAATAATAGTTGATGTTCCGGTTAAGTAGTTTTCAATGTCTTTATACACTGTAACTATTAAAAAAAATGCAGTAAATAGAATATAAATAAGTGTGATATAAGGATAGCCTATCACTTTATAAGGTCGTTCAACTGTTTTCATTTTCATCCTTAAAATAAATACCCCCAATGCACTGCTTCCATAAAAAAACCAGCTCACAAAAATAAGCATATCAGTTAGCATATCGAATGAGCCGCTTAATATTAAAATTATTGCCCAAATAGCATTTAACCATAATGCATTACCCGGTGTATGATATTTTTTTTGTGGTTTACCTGCCCAAGCAAATAGAGCATTTTCTTCGCCCATAGCGTAAGTAATTCTTGCAGTTGCTAAAATATTTGCATTGGCTGTTCCAAACGTAGAAAGTATTACTAATAGTGCTATAAAACCTCCGCCGGTAATGCCCCAAACAATTTTTGCAGCATCAGATGCCACAAATTTTGAAGCTGCCATACTATGTATTGGTAGAACATCAATAAAAGCCAAATTAATTAGGCCATAAACAATAATGCAAAATAGCAAACCCAATAATAAACTTTTTGGAATGTTTTTTTGTGGATGTTTTACTTCGCCTGCAATGAAGGTAATATTATTCCATCCGTCATAAGCCCAAAAAGCACCTGCAATAGCAGCTATGTAAGCACTAATCAGTGCAAAACCTTTTGGCATGTTAGGGGTGCTGGCATATAGCTGATGCATATTTCCTTTACCAGAAGAAAAAATTCCTGCAATTAATATAATAATGGCTATAACTTTTAATGCAGTTAATACCCTTTGCAGCCATGCACCGTAATTAACGCTTTTGTAATTAATAAAAGTTAGTAGTAACACAATGGCAATGGTTAATAGTTTCACTCCAAAATTTTCTAAAGGAAAAATAGTGCCTATAAATGGAATATAAATATGGAAAACATGTTCTGTGGCATAAGGTAATTTGGGTAAAGTAATAAAATAGTTGGTGTATTGCGAGCATACATACGCAATAGAAGCATTACCGGCTGTATTAAATACGGCAAAAGCGGCCCATCCATATAGAAAAGCAAATCCGTTTCCATACATTTTTTTAAAAAAAACATATTGTCCGCCTGTTTCCGGAAACATAGCTGCTACTTCTGCATTGCTCAATGCTCCAAATAAAGTAATTAATCCGGCAACTATCCAAACACTTACCAATAGTAGTGGCGAGCCCAATTGTAAGGCCATTAATGCCGGTTTCATAAAAATTCCCGATCCAATAACACCTCCAATTACTATGGCAATAGTGGTTTTAAAATTAAGAGTTCGTTTAAATTGACTCATGTAATTAAAGATAGGGTATGTTACTTGTAAATATCAAATCAGTCATTTAAAACAATGGAATAACTCAATTTTTTATTAGCAGTTTAATCCGTATTAGTTTTTGTTCTACGTGTGCTAAATAAGAAAATAATTAAGCAATTCATTTTACTAAATTAATTAGTATATTTATGCTATTAAATTTAGTTTTTTAAATTGATTGATATGAATATTACACAACCTACTCCCGAAAAATTACAGATACAAGAATACTTGTTAGTGATTAAAATACCCGAAGATTTGAGCAATAAATTGACAAATGAAGCAAGGTTTTGCAACAAAATTTTTGAATGAATCAGCAATAAAAACTCGTCCACAAATTCCAATTCTTAGTTTTTCATTAGCAGAAAACAATGAAACAAAATTAATACAGCGTATGCGTACTGTTATTGAAATGCATGCTCCTTTTTCTGTAGAGTTAAATGGCTACGGAAGTTTTCCAACGCATACTATTTATGTTCATGTTGTAGCAAAACAGAAAATACTGCAATTAGTTAAAACACTGCGGCAACTTCAAAAATGGATGAAGGCAGATAAAGACAAGAAGCCATATTTTATAGTAGCACCATCTATAACTATTGCCAATAAATTATTACCCTGGCAATATGAAAAAGCATGGAATGAATTAAAGTATGCCAATTTCTCGGCTATGCTTATGGCTGAGCAATTAGTATTATTAAAGCGGAAGCCCGGCATGCATTATAACATTGTAGCCAATTTCTACCTAAAAGCTAACAATACTTCTGTTTACCCTCAACCCAATCTATTTCAGTAACAATCAAATCTGTTAACTACTTTATGCAACATCATCCCAATAATAAACCTTTGCCAACAAAAAAGCAAGAAAATGAGCCCTATTTCAAAGGAAGAGGGGCACAAATAAATACCCAAAATCGGTTTCTTCTGCAAGAGCAAACAAAAGAATATAGTGAAGGAATTGACGATTGGACAGAAGAAAATATACATACGGCTTATTTGGAAGATCAGTCCAAAACAATTGTTAACAAAATTGATAGTCCTGATGTAGGCTTGTTCTATAATATGAATCCGTATCAGGGATGCGAGCATGGTTGTATTTATTGCTATGCTCGTAATACGCATGAATATTGGGGCTATAGTGCCGGCTTAGATTTTGAGAGAAAAATAATAGTAAAGAAAAATGCCCCTCAATTATTGCGAAAATTTTTAATGCACCCTAAATGGAAATGTACACCAATTGGATTAAGTGGTAATACCGATTGTTATCAACCCGCCGAAAAAACATTTCAACTTACTCGCCAATTGCTTGAAGTATGTAACGAGTTTAATCAGCCCGTAGGTATTATCAGTAAAAATGCAGGAATATTACGCGATAAAGATTTGTTGCAAGAAATGGGGAAGAAAAAATTAGTGAGCGTATTAATTTCAATTACATCGCTTAATGAAGAGTTGCGAAGAGTAATGGAGCCTCGAACAGTTACGGCATTACAACGTTTGAAAGTAATTCAATCATTAAGCAAGGAAGGCATACGATGTGGTGTAATGTTAGGACCAATGATTCCGGGTTTAAACGAACACGAAATGCAACGTATTATGAAACTTGCCAGCGAACATGGTGCATCATTTTCGGCCTATACATTTATTCGTTTAAATGGTGCAATTAAAATAATGTTTCATGATTGGCTCTATAAAAATTTTCCCGATAGAGCCAATAAGGTTTGGCATTTAATAGAACAAGCCCATAATGGAAAAGTGAATGATAGTCGTTTTGGCTTGCGTATGCGTGGCGAGGGACCAATAAGCGATTTGATACGTCAACAATTTATTAAGTATAGTCAATTATATCAATTAACTGCCAATCGATGGGAGCTTGATTGCTCGAAGTTTAAACAACCTGCCATGCAAGGCAAACTATTTTAATATAATGATAATGTTAATTTTACCGAATGCTATTTTTATTTGAATTGCAGATAGTAGATTCGGGGATTGCCGCAAGGTTATAAAAACATTAAAAATGCCTTTGTAATAAGCGAATTGACCTTAAAAAGGCTCTATATTTGTAATAATGGTATTCTGTAAAATGATTGTAATAAGAAAATAGATAATTTCTTACTATAAGCATCTTACAGTATGTTTGTAACATTGATTATCAATATATACAAAGGATTTTTATAGTTAAATTATAAGGTATGAGTATGATGATGCAAACATTATACTGATGCCTTTTTACATATTTTATTCTCAGCATGTAACTGAGCTGGCGAAGCTTTGTAAAATTTTAAATTTGTAGTTTAGAGTAAATAAATTGTTATATTCATTAAAGTGTACTCTTCAAAATAATTATATGAAATCTGTTAGTTTTTATTTAATATCTGTTTTGCTTTTTTTGAGTAGTTGTGTGAGCATAAAAAAAAATATAGATCGCAGTGGTATTATGTTTCAAAGGGGTATGGATAGTTTAGGAACTGTAGAAAAACGACCTGCTATTATTCATCCTTATGATAATTTAAAGATTTCTTTTTATACACAAGCTACTGCCGATCAGGAACAAGTAGCAATATTCAATATGCTAAACAAATCAGGAGATTGGGTTGTTGATGAAAAAGGGTTTTTAATTATTCCCTTAGCGGGTAAGGTGATGGCTTCCGGATTAACAGTGGCTCAGTTGCAAGAAAATATTAAAAAGTTAATTAGCGGATATGTTAAAGAGCCTTTGGTAATAATTAAACCTCCGGTAATAAAAGTGATGGTAATGGGCGAATTAAAAAGAACGGGATTTGTTGAATTGCCGGCTGAAGATGCCAATTTGGTAGGGTTAATGGCAAATGTGGGTATGACTGAGTATTCAAGTATAAAAGATATTTTAGTAATTCGTGAAGACAGTATAACGGGCAAGCGAATACCTTATCAAGTAGATATGAGTAGTGGAGCTGTATATCAATCGCCGGTTTATCATCTACAGCAAAATGATGTAGTTTATACTCGAGTTTCAGACCGCTATTTATATGATCAAAGTACAGCCATGATCAATAAAAATTTAACGAGAATTCAACCGTTTATGTTGTTACTTTCTTTAGCAGTAACGCTACTTACCATTCCTTTACTTTTCAAAGCATTTAAATAAGTTATGTCTTTAGAAAACAACTTTAATAAAACTGATACCTTTTCTCTGCAAAAAACTTTTGCTTTAAAAGATATATTGCTTAAGTATTTAACTTATTTGCCACTGTTTATTTTGTCATTGGCTTTATCCTTAGGCGCCGGATATATTTATTTACGTTACACTAATAAAGTGTACAAAGTAAACGCTTCTATGTTGGTAGGGGGTACTGATGCTGTTAATAGAAATAGTGATTTAATTAGTACTGCTTTAAATGGTACCAGAACCGTTAATATGCAGAACGAGATAGAAGCTATTCGTTCCAAAGTATTACTCGAGAAGTTGGTAATAAAAAATTATTTTAATATTTATTACTACAATTTGGGAAAAATAAAAAACAGTGATATATCAGAGTATGCTTCTTTTGAACTTCAGCCACTGCGTATTCCCGACTCATCCCAATCGTATTCTGTTAATATTCTTGAACAAAATCCCAAGCAAGCCTTAATTAAAGTAAATGGTCTTTCCCAAAAATGGGTAAAATGGAATGATACACTCAATTTTGAGGGTTTGATTTTTATACTAAAAAAAATAAACCCAATTGGTGAAACCAAAGAACCTTTTCAAGTGGTTTGGCGTCCTGTAGATTATGCCATAGGGGATATTCAGGGGCATTTATCTATTGGCGGATTAAGCGATAAAACCAGTATTTTAACCCTAACAATGGTGACAGAAAACCCCAGCAGAGCGGTAGTTGTTTTAAATAGCTTAATGCAAGAGGTGGTTAATCGTGATATAGAGTTAAAAAAAGAAACTTCCTTGCAAACAATTAATTTTATTAACGATCGATTGGATAGTATTACTAATGAGTTGAGGCATTTCGAAAATCAAATGTCGGTCATTCGTAATAATCCTCGTTATCCCGATGTGGAAGCTTTATACGGTTTTTATAATAGAGAAATTGATGGTAATAAAGCTCAATTGCTGCTTATCAAAAAAGAGTTAAACTCAATAGATGTACTTAGTGCTTTTATAAATAACCCTTCTATTAAGTATGTTACCATTCCTTTTAATATTATGGTAGAAGAAACGGATATGAATGGTCTCTTGCGTCAGTACAATCAATTGGTATTAAAAAGAAATGAAGAAGCTGCTTCTGCTTTACCTCGCAGTTTTATTTTGCAAAGTTTTGAAAGACAATTATCCGATCTGAAAAAAAATATTATTGAAGGATTGCTTCATTTGCGATATGATAATATTAAAAAGCAAACTATAGTACAAAAAGGTATAGATAGCCTTATGCAGCCTTTAAGTACCCTACCAACTAAGCAAAGAGAATTAGATGAAATTAAACGTCAAAAAAGTATTAAAGAACAATTGTATGGTTATCTGCTACAAAAAAGGGAGGAAACTTCTATTACCTCTTTTTCGGCTAAATCCAATTATACTATTTTAAATCAGGCCGCTATTCCCGGTTATGTTTTTGAGCCACAGGCCAATAGAATTTTAAGCTTTTGTATGCTCTTAGGTTTAATTATACCGGTAACAATTATTTTTTTAATTGAAATATTAAACGATAAAATAACCACTAAAGACGATATAGTTAAAAAAGTTTCTGTTCCCATTGTGGGCGAAATTTCTCATAGCGAAATTAAAAAATTACTCATCATACAAAGTAGCCGTAATGCTATTTCAGAGCAGTTTAGAATATTACGGGCCAATCTTCAATTTTTATTTAAAAGTCAAACAGGCAATCAAACTATTCTGGTAACTTCTTCTATGGGAGGAGAGGGTAAATCGTTTATCAGTCGAAATTTAGCAGCCGTATTATCGCTTACCGATAAAAAAGTTGTGTTATTGCAATTTGATCTTCGCAAACTACAACCCTCCATAGCTGTTAAAACAGAAGATACCATAGAAATAAATAAGGGGTTGGTAAATTATTTAATTGGCCAAATTAATGATCCTGCTCAATTGCTGAAAGAAGTAGAGGGCTACCCGCAATTGCAAGTAATTGAACCCGGCCCCATTCCGCCAAATCCTTCCGAATTACTGATGTCTGATAAAATGGAGGAATTATTCACGTATTTAAAAGCCAATTTCGATTTTATTATTATGGACTCTGCACCGGTAGGTTTAGTGGGAGATGCTTTTTTATTGGCTAAATATGCTACGGTAGAACTCTTTATTGTAAGGCAAAGAGCAACGCATAAACGACAATTAGATTTTATACAGGAAATATTCCAAGAACAAAAATTGCCACATCTTTCGTTGGTGGTAAATGATGTTCAATTGGGAGGGCGGTATGGTTATTATGGCTATTCTTATTATACTTATGCGTATCGGTATGGGTATAATTATGGGTATGGTTATTTCGGGAAAAATAAAAAGAAAGATAATGGCTATTTCGACAGTTATTTTGATGATCCTGATAAACGCGGATGGAATTGGCCCGGTCGCAACAAATCAAAAAATGAAGAAATTTAGTGTGATAAATTGCGATAGGAGGTTATAAAAAGAACTACTTATTCAATCAGAAATATACAAAAATATCATAATATATTAGTACAACTAAAAGCAACTAATTAATTTTCGGCATTAATTACTATGACAACAAGCACCAAAGAAGCGGAAATACAAGAACAGTGGACGGAAACTATTTCTCCGCAATCGCATTTGTTCGATTTAAAATTGCAGGAAGTATGGCGATACCGCGATTTGTTGGTGATGTTTGTACGAAGAGATTTTGTAGCTACGTATAAACAAACCATATTAGGTCCTATTTGGTTTTTCATTCAGCCTTTGTTAACTACCATAACTTTTATGGTTATATTCGGAAATATCGCTAAAATATCTACCGACGGACTCCCCAAGGCTTTATTTTATATGTCGGGCATTACTTTGTGGAATTATTTTTCCGACTGTTTAAATAAAACAGCTACTGTATTTAAAGATAATGCCTCTATTTTCGGAAAAGTTTATTTTCCAAGATTAATAATGCCCTTATCAATAGTAGTCTCTAATTTGGTAAGATTCGGAATTCAATTGTTACTTTTTTTATTTTTCTGGATCTGGTTTCTGGTAAAAGGAGCCAACCTGCATCCCAATATTTTTATACTGCTAACTCCTTATTTTATTATTCTTATGGCAATATTAGCTTTAGGCGCAGGAATGATTATTAGTGCTATGACTACCAAATATCGCGACTTGATTTTTTTACTTTCATTTGGTATTCAACTTATGATGTATGCAACACCCATTATTTATCCTATGAGTTCTTTACCAACAAAATATGCATGGCTTATACGGGCCAATCCTTTATCTTCTTTAATTGAAAGTTTTCGATATGCTTTCACAGGGTCAGGTGAATTTAGTTGGTTAAGCATTGCCTACAGTTCTGTTTTTGCTTTTATTTTATTAGCAATAGGTACGGTTATCTTTAATAAAGTTGAGAAAAGTTTTATGGATACGGTGTAAGAGAAGGCAAATAAGCAAACAGAGAGTATGTTTGATGAGTTATGATTGATAAATGGATGATAATCGGTTGATCTTTTATTGTTGTAATTCGAGAAAAATTAGTGAAATTAAAAATGAGCAATATAGTTATACAAGTAGAAAATTTATCTAAACAATACCGACTGGGTGAAGTAGGTACCGGTACTTTAAGTCATGATTTAAAAAGGTGGTGGTATCGGGCAAGAGGTAAAGAAGATCCTTATTTAAAAGTTGGTGAAGTAAATGATAGAACAGTTCAATCGGATAATGACTATGTGTGGGCTTTAAAAGATATTAATTTTGAAGTAAAGCAAGGAGAAGTGTTGGGTATTATTGGCCGTAATGGAGCCGGCAAGAGTACTTTATTAAAAATATTATCTAAAACTACTACACCTACTACAGGGCATATTAAAGTAAAAGGGCGTATTGCCAGTTTACTGGAAGTAGGAACAGGCTTTCATCCTGAAATGACAGGGCGAGAAAACATTTTTTTGAATGGGGCTATTTTGGGAATGACCAAAAAGGAAATAAAAAGAAAGTTTGATGAAATAGTAGATTTTGCGGGAGTAGAGAGGTATATAGATACACCGGTAAAGCGTTACAGCAGCGGTATGTATGTACGTTTGGCATTTGCCGTAGCTGCCCATTTAGAACCGGAAATTTTAATTGTGGATGAAGTATTGGCGGTAGGCGATGCCGAGTTTCAGAAAAAATGTTTAGGGAAGATGAAAGATGTGAGTGTGAATGAAGGCAGAACGGTTTTGTTTGTGAGCCATAATATGGGAGCTGTACAACAATTATGCAATAGTGGATTACTTTTACAAAATGGGTTAATACAATTAGAAGGATTGGCAGAAAATGTTGTAAATGAGTATATTGCAAAATCTAAAATTAGTTCTTCATTAAGTTTTAAGCGTTGGGGAAATAAGAAAGTAGAATTTCTTGAAGTTAAAATGTTTAATAATAATTTTGTTGAGCAGTCTGAATTTTTAATGGGGAATGCCGTTTTTCTGAAACTTAAAATTCGGT
>JAKAJX010000101.1 GCA_021824855.1 Bacteroidota bacterium
AAATTGTAGTAGGCGATGTAAATATCGATGGGTTGGAAGACTTTTATGTATGCGGAGCATTATGGCAACCCGGTGCTTTAATGATTCAACAAAAAGATGGCAATTTTATTAGTTCTGATACGGCATTGTTTAATCAATTTGCAATATGTGAAGATGTAGATGCTATTTTTTTTGATGCCAATGGTGATGGCTTTCCGGATTTATGGGTTGTAGCAGGTGGAAATGAATTACCCTCCAACGATATTAGTAATGCCGATAGACTATTTATTAACGATGGAAAAGGGCATTTTACTTTTTCGCCACAAGCATTTCAACAAGAATATTGGAATAAATCATGTATTGCAGTTGCCGACATAGATCATGATGGAGATTTGGATGTTTTTATTGGGCATTTTACCGATCAGCAGAAATATGGCTACGCAATGAATTCTTATTGCTACATTAATAATGGCAAAGGAAAATTTAGTATTGCCGATACAAAAACTATTAACCTACTTAAACTGGGTATGGTTACTTCTGCTTCATTTACTGATATAAATAATGATGGTTGGCCCGATTTAATTGTTGCCGGCGAATGGATGCCTATAAAAATTTTTATAAATAACAAAGGGAAGTTTGTAGAAACCGATATTCCTAATTCAACAGGTTTATGGCAAAGCATGTATACTACCGATGTAAATGGCGATGGCTTTCCCGATATACTTGCAGGTAATTGGGGGCATAATTCTAAACTTTGGGCCGGTAAAAATGGACCATTAAAACTGTATGTAAAAGATTTTGATAATAATGGAATTATAGAACAAATAATGTGTTATACCATTGATGGTAAAGAATATACTTTTTTACCTAAAGATGAGTTAGAACAAGCCCTGCCTATTTTACGAAAAGCCTATTTAACCTACAGCGAGGTGGCCGGTAAAACTGTGCAATATATGTTTTACGATTTGTTTAAAGATTATACTGAATTAAAAGCTGAAACATTGGGTAATGCCTGTTTTTTAAATGATGGAAAAGGGAATTTTATTAAACAAGATTTGCCTTTTAACCTTCAACTATCACCAATATTTTCTTTTCAGAAAGTGGAAGGAACCAACCAATTTTTTAGCGGAGGCAATTTTTTTGATGTTCCTCCATACGAAGGATCTTACGATGCAGCAGCATTATCAAGTTTTTCGCTAAAGGGTTCTAAAAATGCTATTACCGTTAACGATGCAAAAGTAGAAGATATTAAAGGGCAAGTAAGAGACTTAAAATGGATTAAAAATGCTAAATATGGTAAACTATTAATGGTAGCAAGGAATAACGATAAAATTGAGTTTTATAAAATGCCAAATAAAAATTAAGCAATGTTTTTATCAAGAGAAACCTATTTGAAGTACATAAAATGGCTATTACTATTTTCTTTACTTGAAGGTTGTACTAAAAATAACAGTAATAACACACCTCCGGTGGTTAGTTACAGTTTTGGTATTCAATCGTATTCTATTGATGGTATTTCTCCTTCAAACATTGTACATAATATTAGTACAAAGCCAACAATTAAATTTCAGTTTGGTGCTGCAATTAACAGAGCCGATGTTGTAAGTAGTATTAGTTTAAAAAATAATTTTTCCAATCTTATAAGTTATTCTATTGCTTATGCTAATAACGATAGTGTTGTTATACTGCAACCGGTATTGCCATTAAATTATCTTTCAAAATATACTGTTTCGGTGTCAATTCCTTTGCGTTCTTCAACGGGTACTACTTTAAGTTCGGGTATTTCGTTTAGTTTTTACACGCAAATTGATTCAACCGATAAGTTTCCTGTAATTGCAGATACAGCTTTACTTACATTGGTTCAAAAACAAACGTTTAAATATTTTTGGGATTTTGGTCACCCAACTTCGGGAATGGCAAGAGAGCGAAATACCAGTGGCGATGTTGTAACAACCGGTGGAACAGGTTTTGGTATAATGGCAATGCTGGTAGCAATTAACAGAGGGTTTATTTCAAGAACTGATGGATTAAACAGAATTACTACCATCACTAATTTTCTTACTACAAAATGCCAGCGTTGGCATGGAGCTTTTTCTCATTGGGTGAATGGTGCAACCGGCGCTACGGTTGCATTTGGAAATAATAATGGAGCCGATTTGGTTGAAACATCTTATTTGCTGGAAGGATTATTATCTGCCCGCCAATTTTTTAATACTACAGATGCTAATGAAAAATTATTACGAGATAGTATTAATTCTATTTGGAATAATGTTGAATGGAATTGGTTTACACAAAATGGAACTCAGCAAAGCTTGTATTGGCAATACAATCCTTCTTACACTAACTCGGCAGACGTTTGGAGTATTGCAATAAATGGTTGGAACGAGGCTTTAATAACCTATGTATTGGCCGCATCTTCTTCTACACATCCCATTGCTAAAAACGTGTATGATGTGGGTTGGGCTTCTTCGGGTAAAATTAAAAATGGAAATAGTTATTATGGTATTACATTGCCATTGGGTCCCTCGTATGGTGGTCCATTATTTTTCGAGCAGTATTCTTTTATAGGTATTAATCCAACTTCTTTAACCGATGCCTATGCCAATTATCAAACACAAGCAATAGCACATACGCAAATTAATTACAATTATTGTGTAAATAACCCTAATCAATATGCCGGTTATAGTAATCTTTCTTGGGGTTTAACAGCAAGTGATATTGAGGGAGGATATACTGCAAGCTCACCTACAAACGATGTAGGCGTAATTGCACCTACTGCCGCTATTGCTTCTATGCCATATACTCCTGTACCATCTATTAATGCACTAAAATTTTTCTATTACAAATTGGGCGATAAGCTATGGGGTAATTATGGTTTTTATGATGCTTTTAATTTAACCAATCCTTGGTTTGCAACTTCAACATTGGCAATAGATGAAGGACCAATTATTTGCATGATTGAAAATTACAGAAGCGGATTATTGTGGAACTTATTTATGAGTTGCCCCGAAATAAAAAATGGCATGAAAAACTTAGGATTTAGCAGCCCTAATTTATAAAAATATCAATATGAAAAAATTGGTTCTTTCATTCATAACTCTATTTTTTTCTTTGGCGGTAATTGCCCAAAAAAATTTGTCGGATAATGAATTACTCGATGTAGTACAAAAACAAACATTTAAATATTTTTGGGATTTTGCTCATCCTGTTAGTGGAATGGCAAGAGAAAGAAGTAATACAACTTTTGGATATGGTAATGAAGTTGTAACAACCGGAGGAACCGGCTTTGGCGTAATGAGCATTATTGTTGCCACAGAACGAAAGTGGATAGGAAGAGATACTGCAGCAAAACAAGTACTTAAAATAATAAACTTTCTATTAAAAGCTAATTCGTATCATGGTGCTTTTCCGCATTGGATGAATGGCACAACCGGCAAAACAATTCCGTTTAGCAGAAAAGATGATGGAGCCGATTTGGTTGAAACATCTTTTTTATTTGAAGGATTATTATGTGCCAAACAATATTTTAATTCAAATAACGAAGCAGAAAATGAATTAAGAAATAAAATTGGTTGGTTGTGGAATGATGTGGAATGGAATTGGTTTACAAAAGGTGAAGATGTATTATATTGGCATTGGAGCCCCAATAACGGATGGGCAATGAATTTTCCGGTACATGGCTTTAATGAATGCTTAATAATGTATGTATTAGCCGCATCGGCCGAAAAATATGCCATCAATCCTTCGGTATATCATAAAGGCTGGGCAAGTGGAAGTTTTTTTAAAAATGGTAAAACGTTTTATGGATACCAGTTGCCTTTGGGTTTTGATTATGGCGGGCCCTTATTTTTTTCGCATTATTCTTTTTTAGGATTAAAACCTAAAGGATTAAAAGATCAATACGCCAATTACTGGATACAAAACCATAATCATACATTAATTAATCATGCCTATTGTGTGGCTAATCCAAAAAAATTTAAAGGCTATGGAGAAGATTGTTGGGGATTAACGGCCAGCGATACCTATAATGGCTACGATGCCCATTCACCAACCAACGACCATGGAACTATTTCTCCCACAGCTGCATTGTCTGCCTTTCCTTATACACCAGATTTTTCCATGAAAGCATTAAAACACTTTTACTACAATTTGGGTAATAAAATTTGGGGCGAATATGGTTTTACCGATGCCTTTAACGAAACCAAAAATTGGTATGCTACTTCGTATTTGGCAATAGATGAAGGACCTATTATTTGTATGATTGAAAATTACAGAAGCGGACTATTATGGAACTTATTTATGAGTTGCCCCGAAGTACAAAAAGGCTTACAAAAATTAGGATTTCAATATTCTAAATAAATATAATTATGAAGCAATATTTTTTCATCAGCATTTTATTGCTATCTATTAATTTATTGGCACAACAATCTTTTAATAAACCGGTTCACTCAAAAGATGCTATTGCCCCGGTTGGTATTATAAAAAATATTCCCGATTCTATATTATTAGATATTGTTCAACGACAAACATTTCGTTATTTCTGGCAGTATGCACATCCTATAAGCGGATTGGCAAGAGAAAGAGATAATACGTTAAAAGCCGAATATTATTGGGATTATATTAATGAAGCCGAAGATGAACCTAATTTAAGTAAACATACTTTTGGCGAAGAGGCATGCGCTATTGGTGGTACAGGTTTTGGCATTATGGCTACTATTGTTGCCGTAGAACGAAAATGGATTGATAGAGATACTGCCATAAAACGGTTAATTAAAATAGTTGATTTTTTAATTAAGGCAGATTGTTATCATGGAATATATCCGCATTTTATGAATGGAACTACTGGCAAAACAATTGCTTTTGGCCGATTAGATGATGGTGCCGATATTGTAGAAACCTCTTATTTAATGATGGGATTATTATCCGCCAAACAATATTTTAATGATGATAATATACAAGAAAAATATTTTAGAAAACGGGTACAGCAAATGTGGGATGTAGCCAATTGGAATTGGCATAGTAAAGGCACTGATAAATTGTTATACTGGCATTGGAGTCCTGCAAATGATTTCGATATGAATTTTCCAGTATATGGTTGGGATGAAGCATTGATTACTTATATTGTTGCTGCATCATCGCCCTACCATTCTATATCAAAAGAATTGTACGAAAATTCTTGGGTAAAAAGTGCCGGCTGGAAGAATGGAAATAAATATTATAATATTGAATTGCCCTTAGGAAATTTTGATAAAGGTGGTCCATTGTTTTTTGAACAATATACTTTCATGGGAATTAATCCTAATGGGCTAATAGATGATAACGGAATTAATTATGGAGTACAAACTAAAAATCATACACTCATTAATCGGGCTTATTGCATCGATAATCCTAAACATTTTAAAGGTTACGGTACAAATTGTTGGGGATTAACTGCCGGCGATAGTTACAAAGGATATGTTGCACATTGTCCGCAAGACGATAGAGGTGTCATTCAGCCTACTGCCGCTTTATCTTCTTTTCCATATACTCCCGAATATTCTATGCAAGCTTTAAAACATTTTTATTACGATTTAGGTAATAAAATTTGGGGTGAATATGGTTTTGCCGATGGGTTTAGCGAAACAAATAATTGGTATGCCAAAACACATTTGGCTATAGATGAGGGACCGATTATTGTAATGATAGAAAATTATAGAACAGGGTTATTATGGAAACTATTTATGTCTGTTCCTGATATACAAAATGGATTAAAAAAATTAGGATTTTCTACTTCATTTTAATTATTAATGGGTGTAGCAGATTTTTTTGTCATTGTTTTTAAATGATCAATAGTTTCTCTTATTTCTTTTATACTCCAAAATCTATATACTTCGGGTTCGGTATTTCCTTGCTTTTCAATAGATGTCATTCTATGATAAGGAGCAACAATAAATGCATCAATATTATCGGTAATTTTTACAGCATGATAAGGAAGAATAAAATAATTTCTATTAGCCGATGATACATTTTTATTTTCTGTAAGAGCTATCAGCGAATCAATATCTTTTGCCAATTCGGCTTGCGTAATAATTTTGGTTTCTTTAGGTACTGCTCCATATTGCTGATAACTGCCAATAATAGTATCATTTTTTCCATTTAATATATATAAACCTTTATCGGCAATGCTAATTGTGGTGGTACCATCTTCTTTTTTAAGTGCTATATTTAAAGCACCGGATTGATTAAAATCGGCAGTTTTTTCATCTGTTCCACCACCATCTTTTAAGGTAATGGTTTTAGTATCTGTATTAATTATAGCAGAACCTTTAGCAATAACCATAATTCTTTTGGTATGAGATGAGCAGGCACTAAATACAGTAATTAATAATAAAAACGGTAGGCTATTTTTCATAAAAATATGTTTAATAAAAAATCCTCTTTTCAAAAGAGGATTTAAAAGTAGTTTATTTTTCGATTGCTTATTTTGCAGTAGCAAAACGTTCTGATACTTTATGCCAATTTACCACATTCCAAAAAGCAGCTAAATAATCGGCTCTGCGGTTTTGATATTTTAAATAATAAGCATGTTCCCAAACATCTACACCTAAAATAGGCGTACCTTTTATTTCGGCAACATCCATTAAAGGATTATCTTGATTGGGAGTTGAACTTATTTCCAATTTATCGTTGCTTACAATTAACCAAGCCCATCCACTTCCAAATCTTGTCATACCTGCAGCCGCAAATTTTTCTTTAAATGAATCGAAAGAGCCAAATGCACCGTTAATAGCTTCGGCAAAAATACCAGTTGGAGTTCCTCCGGCATTTGGTGCCAAAGTTTCCCAGAAAAAACTATGGTTCCAATGGCCACCGCCATTATTACGAACTGCAGGAGAAATTGATCCCGCCACTTTAACTAATTCTTCTAAAGTTTTTCCTTCATTTGCAGTTCCTGCAATAGCTTTATTTAAATTATCTACATAAGCTTGATGATGTTTTCCATGATGAATTTGCATGGTAAGCGTATCAATATGTGGCTCCAATGCATCGTATGCATAAGGTAAAGCCGGTAATGTAAAAGCCATAACTATTTATATTTAAGATTTGAAATTAAAGAGCACAAAAGTAGTTAATGATGAACTATTGTACCGTATATTATTAAATTCTTTCTTAACTCGAAAGCTATCGTTTCTTTTTAAAGAACGATTTAATAATAAACGAACATTCTTGTTCTAATATGCCATTTGTTACTATTGTTTTAGGATGAAAAGGCCATTCTTCTTTTGTAATACGTTTAAAACCATTTTTTTCATCGCTTGCAGCATACACAATTCTTCCTATTTTACTCCAGTATAATGCTCCGCAACACATTAAGCAAGGCTCTAAAGTAACATATAAAGTAGCTTCGGGTAAGTATTTTGATCCAAGTGCATTAAATGCCGATGTTAATGCTAATATTTCTGCATGTGCCGTACTATCGTGTAACAATTCTACTTGATTATGTGCCCTTGCAATTATTTTATTATTTACAACTATTATGGCACCAACAGGCACTTCATCGTTATCAAAAGCTTGTTCCGCTTCTTTTAATGCCTGTTGCATAAAATATTCGTCATTAAGTAAAAGCATTTAACTAAGGTAGAAAAGAAAGCAGTAAGCAAAATATTTTTTGAACAAGATAATTTTAATAGCCAACCTTTTTTTACTAATAAGCATCTTTTATTTAAACAAACTATCATCAAATGAAAAACAGCATTTTATTTTTATTGGTACTGATAGTATTTTTTGCATGTAAAAAAGAAGGAGATGCAGAACGAGAAATGAAACCTGCTAATTTGTGTACTACTGTTCTTGCAGATTCGGTACCTGTTGCAGTTAAAAATGCTTTTGCAGAAAAATATTCTAAGCAAACAGTAATTAAGTGGTATAGTAAAACAGGTGCAGGATATGTTGCTTACTTTAAAAATTTTGGAGTAAATATATTAGCTCTTTTTACAGCCGATGGAACTTTTGTAAAAGATGAAACAGAAATTAATAATCAGCAACAGGGTCAATATGCCGATAGTGCATCTTTTGCCGGAAAAAATTTAGGAATTGGTTGTGAATGTGAGCTTGATGGCGATTAATTATTGAGATTGGTTTTTTTAAAAGTTGAGCATACGCACAAACTTATAGTGTTTAAATAAAATTGTTCAACAAATTATAGCAATATCCCTTTTTTTATTCTTTCTTAAAACTATTCTTGCTTAAATTGCTTTTTTAATGAGCAATTTATTATTAACAAATATCAAGCAATTAGTAGGTGTGCATGGCAATAATAAGTTATTGCGTGGAAAAGAATTAGCACAATTACCTTTTATTGAAAATGCCTATTTATTATTGGAAGATGGTTATATAGTAGCTTTTGGAAAGATGCAAGAAGTTACTCATCTGCAAATACCCATTTCTGATACACTCAATCTTCAAAATCAATTGGTATTACCCACGTGGTGCGATAGCCATACACATTTGGTATTTGCTGCATCGAGAGAAAATGAATTTATAGATAAATTAAAAGGATTAAGTTATGCCGAAATTGCAGCAAATGGCGGAGGCATTTTAAATTCTGCTAAACTATTAAACGAAACATCGGAAGATGTTTTATTTAATATAGCATGGCAACGGTTACAAGAAATTATTGCATTAGGCACAGGTGCTGTTGAAATAAAAAGCGGCTATGGTTTATGCGTAGCCGGCGAATTAAAAATGTTGCGTGTAATACAAAAACTGAAAAAAAAATCTCCTATTCCTATTAAAGCAAGTTTTTTGGGTGCTCATACTTATCAGCTCGAGTTTAAAGAAAATCATCAAGCATATATTCAAATCGTTATCAATGAAATGTTGCCTATAATTGCCAAAGAAAACTTGGCCGATTATGTTGATGTGTTTTGTGAAACCGGTTTTTTTTCGCCTGAAGAAACAAAACAAATTTGTACTGCTGCAATGCAATACGGATTAAAGCCTAAGTTACATGTTAATCAGTTAAACAGTATTGGCGGAGTAAAGACAGGAATTGAACTTAAATCCGTATCGTTAGATCATTTAGAAGTTATGGAAGAAGAGGATATTAAGTTATTAGCATCGGCCAATTCTATTGGTACGTTATTGCCTACGGCTGCGTATTTTTTGCGAATGCCTTTTCAGCCTGCAAGAAAAATGATTGATAGTAATTGTGCTATAGCATTGGCAAGCGATTACAATCCCGGATCATCACCCAGTGGCAATATGAATACTGTAGTGAGTATGAGTTGTATTCAAATGAAAATGTTACCGGAAGAAGCCATCAATGCTGCAACTATTAATGGAGCACATGCTATGGAAATAGCTAACGAATTAGGAAGTATTGCAGTTGGGAAAAGAGCCAATTTAATTGTTACAAAAAAAATTCCTTCATTAGCTTATTTACCTTATTCATTCGGCACTAATTTAATTGATAAGGTTTTCATTAATGGAGAAATTTATAAGTCGTAAATTGAGGAACACTTTATCAAAAAATATACATGCAATATTTTAAAACATACAGTAAGAAAGATATTTTATCTTTTACTAAAATAAGAAAGTTTGAAACAAAAATTGGTGAGCATATTGTATGTGCCAATTCTGCTGTTTCTTTAGCTGACAATATTAAAAATACCTCGGCATCGTTTATACTTTTTGGAATTCCGGAAGATATTGGTATAAAAGCCAATTTGGGAATTGGTGGTGCCAATACTGCATGGGAGCCATTTTTACAATCGTTTTTAAATATTCAAAGCAATGACTTTCTCGACGGGGAAGAAATTTTATTGCTTGGCTATTTTGATTTTAATGAATTAGAAAAGCTAATTCATAACCATGCTGCAACGTTTGATGAAACAACAGATGCTTTTAGGCATGCCGTAAATACTATAGATAATGAAATAGAATATTTGGTAAAAATTATAACAGAAAATAAAAAAATTCCTATAGCTATTGGCGGCGGACATAACAATGCGTATCCTTTAATGAAGGGTGCTGCAAAAGGATTATATAAAGCCGGCATACTTGAATTAGCTCAAATAAATTGCATTAATCTGGATGCTCATACCGATTATCGCCCTTTGGAAGGAAGACATAGCGGCAACGCATTTCGTTATGCAGAAGAAGATGGATTTTTACAGAAATATTGTGTAATTGGGGTTCACGAAAATTATCTTCCTCAAAATGTTTGGATGGATATTGTAAACAATCCGTTCATTGACTGTATTTTTTATGAAGATATTTTTATTCACGAAAAAAGGAGCTTTGTTCAATCTATTGCTCATGCCATTTCTTTTACGGAAGATACACTTTGCGGCATTGAGTTAGATTTGGATAGTATTGAAAATATAACCAGTAGTGCACTAACACCCGCTGGTATTTCAACCAATCAGGCAAGGCAATATATTGCATTAACAGCATCGGCCTGTAAAGCGGCTTATTTACATATTTGCGAAGGAGCAGTTGTTTTAGAAAACGGAATATCTAATTTGAATACCGGAAAATTAATAAGTTATTTAGTAAGCGATTTTATTAAAGCATTTGAAGAAGAAAGGAATTAAAACAAAAACGATTATTTATAGCGCACATTTTTCGTGGTAATTTATGAGTTCTAT
>JAKAJX010000032.1 GCA_021824855.1 Bacteroidota bacterium
TTTGTAAAACCTCAATCTAAATTTCTTACAAAATTTTCCTTTTCAACATTATCCGGAGGCATTATTATAGTAAAAGCAGGTATAGATAATTTTCCCGATTCGCTAAACTTTGTTTTTGATACAGGCAGTGGAGGTATCTCTTTAGATTCGCTTACCGCTGCAGAACTACATATAGCCACGCAAAAAACCGATAGAACCGTAAGAGGTATTGCCGGTTTAAAAAAAGTTGATTTTGCCTTTAACCATGCACTACGCTTACCCGGATTAATGGTTGACAGTTTAGATTTTCATATTAATAATTATGAACTTTTAAGTAGCGTTTATGGTGTTAGAATTGATGGTATTATTGGCTTTAGTTTTTTGAAAAGATATATTGTAAAAGTTGATTTTGAACATTACGTTATTGAAGTACACTCGCCCGGTTATATTAAATATCCTAAAGGAGGATATTTGTTGCATGCAGGTTTTAATTCATTACCCTATCATTCTGTAACCATTGAAGGCAATGCAACTATTAATGGAAAATTTATTTTAGATACCGGTGCAGGTTTGTGTGTATTATTTTCGCAAGACTTTGTTGATGATAGTTTACCGCTCAATAAAAAATATAAAATATTTGCCACACAAACCGAAGGTATTGGCGGTAAAAAAGAAATGGGATTAACCATTGCTCAATCTGTTCGTTTTGGTCCATACCGATTTAAAAAAGTGCCCGCCTATATTTTTAATGATGAATACAATGTAACATCGTATCCTTTTTTTGATGGAGTAATAGGCAATGATTTAATGAGAAGATTTAATATTATTATTAACTATCCCGATCAAATTTTTTATTTTAAACCCAATATTCATTTTGGAGATTTTTTCGATTACTCTTATACAGGCTTAGGAATTTATGATATTGATGGAGATGTAAAAATTATAGATATTATTCCAAACTCTCCGGGCGATAAAGCCGGTTTAAAAGAAAACGATATCATTCTTGCTATTGATAATAATATTTCTAAAAATATTCAAACATATAAAACCTTATTACAAAATGCCAATTCGGTAGTTAAACTGCTTATATTACGAAACAACCAACCATTAGAAATTAATTTAAAAATTAAAAATATTCTAAAAAGAAAGTGATTGCTTTTAACAATTGCTGCCAATAGTTTTTGTATTACTTTGCAACAATATCTATTTACAATATGATTGAGTTTAATAAGTTTACCCTTTCTAATGGATTGCGAGTAATGGTGCATGAAGATCATTCTACCCCCTTAGCAGTTGTTAATGTGATGTACGATGTGGGAGCAAGAGATGAACAAGAAAATAAAACAGGCTTTGCTCATTTATTCGAACATTTAATGTTTGGCGGCAGCATCAACATTCCGGATTATGATGAGCCGCTTCAAAGAGCAGGTGGAGAAAACAATGCATACACCACCAACGATTTAACCAATTATTATTGCTCACTTCCGGCCGAAAATATTGAAACCGCTTTTTGGTTAGAAAGTGATAGAATGCTAAGCTTAGCTTTTAGCGAAAAAAGTTTAGATGTACACAGTAAACTAGTTTGCGAAGAATTTAAAGCGCATTATATTAATAAACCCTATGCCGATGTATGGCATAAAATGAGGGCATTGGCTTATACTGTTCACCCGTATAAATGGATGACTATTGGAAAAGAATTAAGTCATGTTGAAAATGCAAATATTCAAGATGTAAAATCATTTTTCTTCAAACACTATCGACCAATAAATGCCGTTTTAGTAGTTGCAGGAAAAGTAAAAACAGATGAAATAAAACTGCTGGCCGAAAAATGGTTTGGCAATATTGAAAGTGGAGAAAAATACCAACGAAATATAGTACAAGAGCCTGTTCAAACAAAAGCAAGATTATTAAAATATACCGCCGATGTGCCTTTAGATGCAATAATTAAAACTTGGCATATGGGCGGCAGATTATCAACTTCTTATTATATAGCCGATTTAATTACCGAAATTTTAGGTGGTGGCAGCTCTTCCAGATTATATCAATCATTAGTAAAAGAAAAACAGTTATTTTCTTCGTTAGATTGCTATCATTTCGGAACAATTGAACCCGGCTTATTAACGATAGAAGGAAAATTAGTTAAAGGCATTGAAATGGAAAAAGCAGAACAAGCAATTGAAGAAGAACTGGAAAAAATTAAAACCAACCTAATCAACGAGCACGAATTAGAAAAAGTAAAAAATAAAACAGAAAGTGTTTTGGCTTTTGAAGATATGAGCATTATGAACCGTGCCAACAGCTTAGCATTTTATGAACTAATTGGCGATGCAGCTTTAATTAATACCGAATTAAGTAAATACCAAGCAGTAACCAATTTGGATATTAGAAATTATGCCAAAGAAATTTTTACCGATAACAACAGCAACACCCTACACTATTACAGTAAGCCTTAATTATGATTAACAGAAAACAAGCTCCCACAATATTAGATGCAGTAGAATTTAATTTACAATTAAAACCGTATCATCAATTTAATTTAGATAATGGTGTTCCTGTTTATGCCGTTAATGCAGGTGCAGAAGAAGTAATAATGTTAGAATTTGTGTTTTATGCCGGCAATTGGTATGAAGAAAAAAATATTGTTGCTGCTACTACAAATTTTTTATTAAAAAATGGAACAACCTCGAAAAATGCTTTTGCCATTAACGAACATTTTGAATTTTATGGTGCTTATTTAAGCAGAAATTGTTATAACGAAACAGCCACCATTACCTTACATACTTTAGCCAAACATTTGCCTAAACTTTTACCCGTAATTGCTGAAATACTTACCGAATCGGTATTTCCGGAAGATGAATTGGCTATTTATAAACAAAACCAAAAACAAAGATTAGAAGTTAATTTAAAAAAATGCGATTTTGTAGCTAATCGTTTAATAGATGAATATGTTTTTGGATTTCATCATCCTTATGGAAAATATACCTCTACCTTAGATTATGATCATTTACAAAGAGAGGAATTAACCAAATATTATCAGCAATATTATACTTCAGGAAAATGCTTATTATTTGTTGCAGGAAAATTACCTCAACAACTTGAGCAACAATTAAATACTTTTTTTGGCTCCTTACCACTTAATCAAAATACTATTAAAGAAACCGAAATAATAACCCAACCTGCAACAGAAAAAAAGTATACAATTATTAATGATAAAAACGGTGTACAGGGAGCTATTAGATTAGCAAGACCTTTTCCTAATCGCCATCATCCCGATTTTCAAAAAGTACAGGTTTTAAATAATATTTTAGGAGGCTTTTTTGGTTCTAGGTTAATGAGTAATATTCGGGAAGATAAAGGATATACTTATGGCATTCATTCTTATATCCAAAATCATATTCACGAAACAGCATGGATGATTAGTACTGAAGCCGGAAAAGATGTATGCGAAGCTACCATTACAGAAACGTATAAAGAAATGGAAATACTTCGCACACAGTTAATTGATGAAGATGAATTGCATTTAGTTAAAAACTATATGATTGGTGGGTTATTAGGCGATTTAGATGGACCTTTTCAAATTATTGCACGATGGAAAAATTATATTTTAAATAATTTAACCGAAGCTTATTTTTATAATAGTATTCAAACTATAAAAACAGTATCAGCCGAGGAATTACAATCACTCGCAAAAAAATATTTAAATCCCACTGAATTTTATCAGTTAATTGTAATATAGCATTTAAAAAGGCCTCATTAAAAAATGAGGCCTTTGCTTTATCATTATTACCTATTATTATCATCAAAAGTTGGTCCATATAATCCGGGCACTTTATTGCCTGTAGCTCTTAAATGAACAATCAATTCACCTCTATGATGGTATAAATGATTAAATAAAAATCCTCTTACCACCTGAATTCTGGGCATAGCCGGAAATGCCTCCTTCCCATTAAAAGTCATTTTCCACATGGTCATCATACTTTCATCTTTTGCTGCTTCTAAAACGGCTTGAGCTTTTTTTACATTCTCTTCAAACTTGGCTACAATATTTGCTGCTTTAGAAATATCTCCTTTATCGTATTTATAAGTTCCCATATCAAATACATCGGAGTTAAAAGTATCATCGAACCAATTATATACTTCGGCAATATGAGAAGCCAACTGAGCCGTTGTCCATAATTTTTCAGCAGGTTTATAACTTAACGCCGAATCGGGAATGGCATTTAATAATTTACGCGTATTTTCAGCCTCATGCATAAATTCTCCTAAAAGAGATTGTACTATCATGGTTAATTGTTTTAGTGTAAAAACTATTATCGAAGCTACTCAAAAATATTCTTAGACAAAATATTTTATACTGCTAGCATATACAAAAATCTATTATTAACTTACATGCATACTATTATGCTATGACACAATTTTTAACTAAAACATTAGTTACATCGGTAGCAATATTATTTGCTGTATTTATTTTGCCCGGTGTTCATATTGATGGAACAATGACTGCCATATTAGTGGCTGTTGTATTAGGTATTTTAAACAACTTTATTAAACCAATTCTTATTGTTTTTACTATTCCCATTACTATAATAACCTTAGGTTTATTTTTACTTGTAATTAATATTTTAATTATTAAATGGGCATCCGATATTGTTCCGGGTTTTACAGTAGATAATTGGTTTTGGGCTTTATTGTTTAGTATTATTGTTTCTATTATCAGTTCTTTTATTAATACCCTAATTGCAAATAATAAAAAATAAAACTTGCCTACATCTCGTTTTTGTTTTCTATAAAATATTTATCAAGATATTGGTTAATGAATTTAGGAAAAGCCAATTCATCCATTTTATTACGTGAATGCCATTTATACTGCTGAATATTTTTGGGAATACTTGTTAGCTGAATGGTTATAAACTGTCCTTTTATTTTTTGATGTGTTAGCTGTTGTTCAATTGTAGGAGAAATATGTAAAAGCGTATATTTTGAAATATGTAACTGATTTTGCAAAATATTTTCAATTTCTTGTTCATCCCATGTTATTGCTTCAGTTGATTCTACTAAATAAAATTCATGCAAATTTTGCCAAATATCTTGCTGCATTCGCTTGCGAACCATTACAGTATCTTGTTTCAAAAAAATAAAATAATATAACCATCGGTTTTTCTTCTTAATTATTTTTTCTTTTATTGGTAAATCATTTACAATTCCATTTTCAAATGCTTTGCAAATTTTATTGATATTACACATATTACATGCCGGTGCAAAAGGCTTACAAACTGTAGCACCAAAATCCATTATTGCCTGATTGTATAAACCCGGTCTATTTTTATCGAGCAGGCTATTAGCTAACTCCAAAAATATTTTTTTACCTTCTGCAGTATCCGTTGGAACTTGAATGGCAAATACTCTTGCCAACACTCTAAAAACATTTCCATCTACCACTGCATAAGGCAGGTTAAATGCAAACGATGCAATTGCCGAAGCCGTATAAGTACCTATTCCTTTTAAGTTGATAATTTCATCATAACTATTCGGAAAAATGCCCTGATATTTAGTTACAATTAATCTTGCTGTAAACAGTAAATTTTTACATCGGTTATAATAACCTAAGCCTTCCCATAATTTAAAAATATCTTCATCGTTAGCTTGCGCCAACTGCTGTACGGTAGGAAATTTTTGAATAAATCGTTCATAATAAGCCCAGCCTTGCTCTACGCGGGTTTGCTGCAAAATAATTTCGCTAATCCAAATTTTATACGCATCCAATTCTCCCTTCCAAGGCATTACTCTTGTATTTTTTTGTGCATTCCATTGCATTAAATAAGTAGTAAAATCCTTTCTTGGCATAGGGTACAAATATGATTAATCATCTTCAAACAAAATTATTTTAATTACTGCAAATTATTTACCTTCAATTATTGCATATCAAATACTAACACATTCAAAAAAAATGTTCACTTTTCTTGCAAAGATTAAAAAAATTAGTTTTCTTTATTATTACAATTTTTCGAATCAAATAACAACCATATGAGAAAGTCTGATTTGATTAACAATATTTCTGAGAAAACCGGAATACCTAAAGTAGATGTGTTAGTTACACTTGAAACCGCATTTAAAGAAATAAAAGATAATTTATCGGATGGAAATAATATTTACATCCGTGGTTTTGGCAGTTTTATTACTAAAAAAAGAGCCGCAAAAATTGGTAGAAATATTAAAAAAAATACTGCAGTAGATATTCCCGAACATTTTATACCTGCATTTAAACCTGCAAAAGAATTTATGAACGAAGTGAAAAGCAATCTTCGGTCTGAGTAAATTTGCTGCAAATATATTCATGTGAAACGTCAACAACTATTTCTGGTTGCTGGAGGATTGGCACTATTCCTCCTTATTTTTTTCTTTGGAAAAACAGTTCCGCCTAAAAAAGATACTTCGCCTACACCTACGCAACAGGTTGCCGGCAATAAATCTATAAGTACTACAGAAATTATAGCAACTGCCAAACAAAAATTAAACTCGGCACAAAATGAACGCTTAATAAGCATGGAGAATGCTGTAATAAGAGGAGATGTAAAAGAACAAAAAATTCACATTTACCATCAATTAGCCCACTATTGGAAAGATTCGATTCATGCATTTGAACCTTATGCTTATTATACCTCCGAAGCCGCTAAGTTGGAAAATTCGGAAAAAAGCCTCACCTTTGCCGCCCAACTTTTTGTAGATAACCTAATTGGCTCTAATGATGCACCTATGCAAAATTGGTTGGCTACAAATGCAAAAGTTCTTTTAGATAAGGTTTTGGAAATCAATCCTACTAATGATTCGGCAAAAATTGGAATTGGGGCTTGCTATTTGTTTGGCAATATTTCTACCAGTCCAATGGAAGGAATTCTGAAAGTGCGTGAAATTGTTCAAAAAAATCCTAACAACCTATATGCACAATTAGTATTAGGATTAGGAGGTAAAAAAAGTGGACAGTATGATAAAGCCATTGAGCATTTTACGGTAATAATTAATAAACAACCGGGAAATGTTGAAGCACTTTTTCAATTAGCAGAATGTAATGAGCTAAAGGGCGATAAACCCAATGCCATTAAATGGTATGAGGCATTGAAAAAACAAATTAACAACGATCAAATAAAAGAAGAATTGGATAAGCGAATTCAGAGTTTGAAATAAAATTTTTAATAATTAAAACATTCAGTGTATGCCTTGTGGTAAGAAAAGAAAACGTCATAAAATTGCTACGCACAAACGTAAAAAACGTTTAAGAAAAAATCGTCATAAGAAAAAGAACAAATAGTTCTCTTATTAAACCTATAAAGAAGCCCTCTCCTTAAAGGGCTTCTTTATATACTTATGTGTTTGCCATAACTCTTCTATTGCTGCAACTTTACCTTTCCTTCCTTTGAGCAAATACATAAAATTTTTTACCGATAGTTCCTACAGCTATTGTATGGAACAATATTGTACATTTTAAAGTTGCCAATTTTGTGAATAAAGAACTGATAATAAATTCTACCGGATCTGGTGTTGAAATTGCATTATTAGAAGATAAAAAACTGGTAGAATTACATAACGAAAAAGCAGATGCCAATTTTGCTGTTGGCGATTTATATCTTGGAAAAGTAAAAAAACTAATTCCCGGATTAAATGCTGCATTTGTAGATGTTGGTTTCGAAAAAGATGCCTTTTTACATTATACCGATCTTTCTCCTTTTGCTCGCTCTATATTAAAATTTACCCATCTTTCTGTTGCCAATAAGGAAGAAAACAGTTTCGATTTTTCTACTTTTCATATAGAACCCGAAATTGTTAAAACCGGAAAAATTAATGAAGTTTTGAACGGAAAACCTAATATTCTTGTTCAAATTCTTAAAGAACCTATTGCCGCAAAAGGCCCAAGATTAAGTTGCGAATTAAGTTTGCCCGGGAGATTTGTTGTGGTTACACCTTTCAACGAAATAGTTGCCGTTTCTAAAAAAATTCATTCATCCGAAGAAAGAAAAAGATTACAAAAAATTGTTGAAGCCATTCGCCCAAAAAATTTTGGTGTAATTGTAAGAACCGCTGCAGAAGGAAAATCTACTGCAGAGCTTCATCAAGATTTATTAGATTTAGTTGAAACATGGAAATCTATTCAAGCAAATTTAAAAAATGCAGAAGCTCCTGCTAAAATTTTAAGCGAACAAGATAAAACTACCAGCATACTTCGAGATTTATTAACCGAAGATTTTAATAAAATTATTGTTAACGATAAAAATATCTTTAACGATACCAAAAGTTATATTCAACGCATTGCTCCCGACAAATCGGATATTGTAACCTTCTACAATAATAGTTCATCCATATTCGATCATTTTGGAATTACCAAACAAGTAAAAAGCTCTTTTGGTAAAACAGTTAATTTACCAAGTGGTGCTTATTTAATTATTGAACATACCGAAGCTTTGCATGTAGTTGACGTAAATAGCGGTTATAAAAGTGTTAGCAATAACCAAGAAGAAAATGCTTTAGAAACCAATTTAGAAGCCGCAGAAGAAATTGCCCGCCAATTAAGATTAAGAGATATAGGCGGAATTATTGTAATTGATTTTATTGATATGAAATTGCCCGATAATAAAAGAAAATTACAAGAGGCAATGGAAGAGTTTATGAAATACGATAGGGCTAAACATGCGGTATTGCCTATTTCGAAATTTGGATTGATGCAAATTACCAGGCAGCGTATGCGACCTGAAGTAAATATTAATACCACTGAAATTTGCCCCTCTTGCGGCGGCACAGGCAAAGTAGCTTCCACCTTATTATTAGAAGATGAAATTGAAAAACGTTTACATTATTTAGCAACACATTCGCACCAAAATTTAACCTTATTAGTACATCCTATTGTATATTCTCATCTTACCAAAGGCTGGTTTAATTCAATTGCCAAACAATGGAAAAGAAAACATAAAATAAAACTTACCATTGCAGCCAACAATAATTATCACTTAATTGAATTTCATTTTTTTGATACCCACGAGGAAGAAATTAAATTTTAATAATTAAAAAACCCATTCAAATTTGAATGGGTTTTTTAATTGAAAGAACCAAAATATTATTGTTTTTGTAAAATTAATTTGGTTGGTCCATTATTATATCCGTTACCACCTGCTGCATCAGCTACAACATTCATGGTCAACGTAATATATCCTGTACAAGAAAATACATATCCGGCAACACTATTGGCGCCAACACCAACGGCAGTCATATTATAACCACCACCATAGTTACCGAAATTTACTTTCTTAACAGTAGCTGTACCTGTTGCAGGATCTACATCTACTACTAATGGATTAACAACATTACCATAAGCAGCATTTGGCCAAACCTGACTTAAATTAACTTCATTTGGTCCAGGACCATCGGTTACTTGTACTAAGTTGCCTGGAGACCAATCTGCCCAATCATCTCTCAATACTTTATAAGTACCGGCAATTGGTGCAACAAAGGGGCATACAACATAAGCTGTGAAAGAAAAAGCACTGTGATAATAATATCCGGTAACTAAACCACTACCACTGTTATTACCTGTATTATTTACATCGTAAGTTTTACCCGATTTAGTAATAATACGGTTATAAAAAGTATAGTTAGAACCCGGACTAATAGCACCGGCACCACCCAAAGCAGCAGCTAATTCTGCACCCGAAACAGTAATAACTGTTTTGGCACCGGCATAGGCTACTGTTTTTACCTTTGCCCATTTGGTGGTATCGTAAGAACTACCTTGCACTGCATACACTACAATGTTTGTTACAGCTTCTCCATTAGGAAATTGGGTAGCCATAATACCAACCGTAGAAGTAGCCAAAGAAGCATAGTTAAGATTTTGCCCCAATACACTATCTAAGGTTAAATACGAGCCAATCCCCAAATTACTTACACTGCTTAATGGGTTGATACTACCTCCTGTTTTTTTACAGGAGTTAGTAAACACCAATAAGCCAAATATAGCGGTTATAAAAAGTAACTTCCTCATATTAATAAGTTTTAAAATTATTTAATAAAGTTATCGGGGTTATTGTCCCAAAATACTTTGTTTGCTGCATCACCCGGAGTTTTTTGTGCCGGAGCATTTGAATTTCTATTTACAAATACTGATGGATAGAAGAAAGAACGCATAAATAATCCTGGTGTAGGTGTAGTTACGGCTAATTGTAAATTAGCAGGTTTGCCTGTTCTTCTTAAATTATTATATGCTTCAATACCATTACCCCATAAAGCAATATAGTATTCATTCATAATAATATTTAATCTTTGGTCATCAGTAGTAGCAGCATCATAATTGCTTAATACCAAATTAATATAATTGGTTATTTGTGCAGAAGTTGGCACATAAGAAGCCGGAATGCTGTTGTATCCAATAGAAGAAGGAAAATTAATTACTTTATTGATAGAGGCATTTACACCGGTTTGCAATAAAGCTCTGGCAGTTCCTTGTGTGGTAATACCCAAAGCAATAGCTGCTTCTGCTTCCAAGAAAGAAGTGTAAGAAGATAACCATATTGGATTGATACCTGCGCCTTGACCACCCATTGTTAGTGTTACAGTTTGA
>JAKAJX010000296.1 GCA_021824855.1 Bacteroidota bacterium
TTTTATTGGGGGGGCTGTTGCCTGCCTGCAACGAATTAAGCACCCCATTTCGGTGGCAAGAAGAGTGATGGAAAAAACACCTCATGTATTGTTAGTGGGCGAAGGAGCTCAGCAATTTGCCCTATCGGAAGGATTTACTTTAGAAGAAAACATTTTAAGCGATGATGCCACAAAAGCCTATAAAAACTGGTTGAAAAAGAGTGAGTATAAGCCTATAATTAATATAGAACATAACCAATCAACATTACCACCTCAAAAATTAGAAAATAATCAATGGAATCATGATACAATTGGCATGATTGCCTTGGACAGTCATGGTAACTTAAGCGGCTCTTGCACTACCAGCGGAATGGCATTTAAAATGCATGGCCGTGTTGGCGATTCGCCCATAATTGGTGCAGGCCTATTTGTAGATAACGAAGTTGGTGCAGCCACATCAACAGGGCAAGGTGAAGATATTATACGAATTGCAGGTTCACATACCGTTGTTGAATTTATGCGGCACGGAATGCACCCTCAATTAGCATGCAAAAAAGCAGTAGAACGTGCTGTAAAAGCTAAAGGAATTGAAAAAGCAAAAGAAATTCAAATAGGTTTTATTGCAATCAATAAAAAAGGTGAATACGGCGGATATGCGTTACAAAAAGGATTTAATTATGCCGTTTGCACAGCAGATAATTTTAATGAATTAATTAATAGTAAATATGTATTATAATGATTTTAGAAATTGCCGTATTTAATATTACATCAGCTATTATTGCAGCAAATGCAGGAGCCGACAGATTAGAAATATGCGAAAATTATGCAAATGGCGGAACAACACCCTCATTTGGCACTTTAAAAACCATCAAAGAAAAAATAAATATTCCTGCCTTTGTAATGATTTGTCCAAGAGCAGGCGATTTTTTATACTCGAATGAAGAATTTGAAATTATTAAAAAAGATATCACCTTATGCAAAGAGTTAGGTTTTGATGGCATTGTATGTGGCATTCTATTAAAAGATGGCAGTATAGATATGAATAGAACAAGCAAGTTGGTAGAACTATCTTACCCTCTTCCATTTACATTTCATAGGGCTTTTGACAGATGCAAAGATCCTTTACAAGCTGTAGAAAATATTATTGAATGCGGATGCCGGCGTATTTTAACCAGCGGACAAGAACCTACTGCAATACACGGAAAAAATCTTATTAAACAATTAATTGAACAAGCAAATAACAGAATAATTATTTTACCGGGAGGTGGATTAAGAAGTAACAATATTGCAACAATACAATCGTTTACCGGTGCTACAGAATTTCATTCATCAGCAAAAAAAATAGTACCTACTGCTATGCAATATATTAATACAAAAATGGCCGATGATGTAGAAATAGTAAATGCCGATGCTGCTGAAATACAAAACATGAAAATAATACTACAGTCATAGTTTAAAAAATGTTAACTTCTTGCTATCAATTACATTCCTACCAATAAGTGTTGTAGCATAAATAAGAAACCTTAGTTTTGTGTATATGAAGATTTCGAATGAAACAAAAGTAGGTGCTTTAACAGCTATTGCAATTACGTTACTAATATTAGGATTTAACTTTTTAAAAGGTAAAAGCTTTTTAAAAACAGGGTATTTTTTTTATGCCAAATACCCCGATGCCAAAAATTTAATGGTATCGAATCCGGTTTTTATTAATGGCTACCGTATAGGCAATGTATTTGAAATAGAAAATGAGGATAACCTAAAAAATATTATTGTAACTATTAAACTCAATAAAATGTATCAAGTGCCTAATAATTCAACGGCATTTGTAAAAGAAAACCCACTTAACACAAGTAGTATTGAGATAAATTTAGGCGATAGCAAAACAATGCTTAACAATGGCGATACCATAAATACTATTAATTCTGAAAGTTTATTGGGCAGTATTACCAATCAGCTTTCTCCATTAAGCGATCAACTAAAAAATACTTTAACCTCTTTAAATGCTGTTTTAAAAGATGTTAGTAGCATTTTCGATCCTTCAACTAAAAATAATTTGCAACAAATAATAACTAACGTTCAAAAAACAACTGAAAATTTACAAAATACTTCTATTCGATTAGAAGCCTTATTAGATAAAGAAAATGGCAGCATTACACAATCGCTAAACAATGTAAACAGCTTTACAAAAAACTTATCAGACAATAACGAAAAAATTAATGCCACTTTAAGTAATATACAAACAACTTCAGAAAAATTATCAAAGGCTGATATTGAAGGAGCAGTAGCTGAACTAAAAAAAGCAGCCACCGAATTAAATAGCACTATTGCAAAAATCAATTCATCACAAGGATCATTAGGTTTATTAGTAAATGATAAAACATTGTACAATAATTTAAATAACACAGTGAGAAGTGCTAATATATTAATGGATGATTTACGAACTCATCCTAAACGATATGTACACATTTCTGTTTTTGGCAGAAAAGATAAAACAGCACCTTTAACCGAGCCTATCGATTCAATTAAGCATTAGTAATGATGCGTACTTCAGCCTTATTCATACTATTATTTTTATTGGCTTGTAAATCTGTTTTCAGTCAACGCAATGTCGATTCTGTTAGTGAAGGAAAAATTATTACTATTAAAAGTGCCGATAAATATATTTACCAAGATAAAGATAGTTTAGGAAAATTTGTTTCATTGGTAGGACATGCATTTGTTGAACAAGGACATACTAAATTTTATGGCGATAGTATTGTACTTAACCAAAAAGAAAACTTTCTAGAAGCGTTTGGTAATATTCATATCAACGATGCAGACAGTGTTCACACATATTCTCAATACTTAAAATATTTAGGCAAAGAAAAAAAGGCATACCTCAATAAAAATGTTATTCTTAAAGATGGAAAAGGCGTTATAACTACAAACGATTTGGAATATGACACGCAATTTAAAATTGGCAAATATTTTAATGGTGGAAAGCTTATTAACGGCAAAACAGTTTTAACCAGCTTAGAAGGATATTATTATGGCGGAACTAAAGATGTTTATTTTAAAAAAGGAGTTGTTCTAAAAAATCCGGAGTACATTATTTATACCGATACATTGCTTTATAATATTGATTCGGACAGAACTACTTTTGTTTGTCCTACAACCATTTATAATGGCAAAAGAATTATTAAAACACAAGACGGTGTTTATGAATTAAAAAGAAAAAAAGGAAACTTTTCGAAACGCCCTTTTATTGATGATAGCACCTACACTTTTACATCCGATCAAATGGCTTTTGATGATAGTACCGGATTAGGCGAGTTTCAGGGAAATGCTGTATACAGAAGTAAAGATTCGGTTGGAGGATATGATATTATTGCCAACAATATAAAAACCAATAAAAAAACAAATGCTTTTTTAGCAACAGAAAAACCCATTCTATTTATTAAACAACCAGGCGATACTATTTATATATCGGCTGATACACTTTATTCTGCCAAAGTATCCGATTTAAAAAAAATAAAGTACGTCCCCTCTATTCGAGATTCTTCCACTAAAATCAGCGATTCAATTGCTACCGCTACAATAGATAGTACACACGATCGTTTTTTTGAAGCTTATTATCATGTAAAAATTTATTCCGATTCCTTGCAGGCATTAGGCGATAGTTTATTTTATTCTTTAGCAGATTCAACTTTCCGTTTATTTAAAGACCCTGTAGCATGGGCAAAAGAAAATCAAATTACCGGCGATACCATTTACCTTTTTCTTCAAAATAAAAAGCCTGAAAGAATGAATGTATTTGAGAATGCATTGGTAATAAGCAAAGAAGGCGGAGATTATTTTAACCAGGTAAAAGGGAATGTGCTAAATGCGTATTTTAAAGATGGAAAAATTTATTATATGCATACCAAAGGTAGTCCGGCGGAAAATATTTATTATGCTTTAGATGATAATAAAAAATTTGTAGGCGTTAATAAATCTTCGAGCGATGTAATTGAAGCTTATTTTGAAGATGGAAAACCACAACGAATAAAATTTATTAATAACCTTGAAGGTACTATGTATCCTATGAAACAAGTAAATCATAAGGATATTAGGGTAAGAAAATTTAAGTGGTTGGATGATAAAAGACCCAAATCGAAGTTGGATATTTTCCTTAACTAAAAAAAATAGGTCGCCTTATGTAGAAACACATTGCGACCATTTCCTGTACTCCTATTTTATAAATCCTCACTAAAACATTTTTTATGCTATTTTAATATTCAAATTAATGATGGACATAAGTATTAATGCCATGCAAAATGTTATCATGAAATGGGTAATATCTATTACTCTTTTGTCATTAATTGGTTTCATAGGTAAAATTTTTAAGTAGAATAATTTCGTTTAGTTCACTATCCTATTGAATAATCTTTTACAGAATAACAAACTTATTGGGTTTATTGAAAATTGTATGCCAAAAGAAAAAGCATTGATTATCATCACATTAAAATATTTGTACGTAAAAATAGATTCCCATAAATAGCATTTTTTCTATTTTTCGGAACAAATAAATAGTTTTCCGTATAAAGGAATTTAATTAATTTTAGTGCAACCTATTGCCTTATGAAAAACAACAACCAGCTTAAAGTATTTATTTTAGATGATGACCGTTGGTATGGAACTATGCTTGAGCATTTTTTATCGCTCAACCCTTCTTTTCAAATTAAAAGATTTGAAAACACCAAAGACTTCTTTCAGTCTCTTCACGAATTACCCGATATAATTACATTAGATTATACCCTTCCGGATACTGACGGTGGTAAAGTTTTAAAAAAAATAAAAAATCAATATCCCGATTTGGCTGTAATAATTATTTCGGGACAAGAAGATATTGCTACAGCAGTAAGTTTATTAAAAGAAGGAGCTTTCGATTATATTGTGAAAGATGAAGATACCAATAATCGTTTATGGAGTTCTATACAGCATTTACAAGAAATTTCAACCCTAAAAAAAGAAGTTGATACTCTTAAAACCGAACTAAAAAAACAATACGATTTTTCGAAAACATTTATAGGCCAAAGCGATGTAATTAAAAAAGTATTTTCTTTAATTGAAAAAGCGGCACAAACTAATATTACAGTTTCAATAACCGGAGAAACTGGTACAGGTAAAGAAATGGTAGCCAAAGCAATTCATTATAATTCTACTCGCTCTAAAATGCCTTTTGTTGCAATTAATGTTGCTGCAATTCCAAAAGAATTATTAGAAAGCGAACTCTTTGGGCATGAAAAAGGTGCATTTACAGGAGCCGCAGGTAAACGCTTGGGAAAATTTGAAGAAGCCCATAAAGGAACTATTTTTTTAGATGAAATTGGCGAAATGGATATAGTATTACAAGCCAAACTTTTACGCGTATTACAAGAAAGAGAAATTACCAGAATTGGCGGAAATGGTACAACTCCCATAGATGTTAGAATTATTGTTGCTACACACAGAAACTTACAGGAATTAGTTAAAACAAACCAGTTCAGACAAGATTTGTATTATAGATTATTAGGTCTGCCTATTGAATTGCCTCCACTTAGAGAAAGAGGGAACGATATAATAATTATGGCTAAAAATTTTATTGAGAATTTTTCTAAAGAAAATAAATTATCCATCAAACCACTTTCGGCCAATGCACAAAAAAAATTGTTAGCCTACCATTTTCCCGGCAACGTACGCGAATTAAAATCATTAATGGAATTAGCAGCAGTATTAGCCAATGGAACAACTATTGAGGAGCAAGATATAATGATAGAATCATCTCAAACATTAGAAAATTTTTTGAACAAAGAAGTTACTTTAAAGGAATACGAAATTCAAATTATTCAACATTATTTAGATAAATATCAATCGGATGTTTTACAAGTAGCAAAGGTGTTAGATATTGGAAAATCTACCATTTATAAAATGATTCAAAATAAGGAAGTAATTCAAAAATAGATACGCAAAACAACTCAACGGTTTTTGCTACAAAAAATATTTTTTCATAAGAAAATCCCATTCAGTGTTGAGTGGGATTTTCTTGTTGTTTAACTTCTTTAAAAAATATCTTATCCTTTTAACTTTTTAATTTCAGCAGTTAGTTGCGGAACAACTTCAAAAGCATCTCCTACAATGCCATAATCGGCAGCTTTAAAAAATGGAGCTTCCGGATCTTTATTAATAACAACTATTGTTTTACTTCTATTTACACCGGCTAAATGCTGAATAGCACCACTAATGCCAATAGCTATGTATAAATTAGGAGCTATTTGAAAACCTGTTTGTCCAACATGCTCATGATGCGGTCTCCAATGTGTATCTGCCACCGGCCTACTGCAAGCAGTTGCTGCATGTAGTACTTTTGCTAAATCTTCTACAATTCCCCAATTTTCAGGTCCTTTTAAACCACGTCCACCACTTACTACTATTTCGGCTTCAGTTAAAGGAACTTCGCCACTAATTTTATTTACCGAAACTATTTTTACTTTGGCTTCTTTTGGTTTAATACTCAACAATTCAACCGTTGCAGTTCCTTCAGTTGGTACAACAGAATAACTGTTGGGATTTAATGCAATTATTTTAATAGCAGAATGTATTGCTACATTAGCAAATGCTTTATTACTAAAAACAGATTTTTTAACTACAAAACCATTGGACGTATCGGGTAATGCAATGGCACCGGTAACTAATCCGGCTTTAAGTAGTACAGATACTCTTCCAGCAACGGCTTTACCTGTTTGGTTTTGAGCTACAACAATTACAGTAGCATTAAGCAGTTGAGCACTTTCTGCAATTACTTGTGCATACACTTGTGCATCAAATGCATTTAAAGTTTCATCAGCTACTTGAAAAATTTTGCTTACACCATATTTACCCAAATCGCTTAAATTATTGGTAACTGTACCTAAAAGTAGTGCTTGTGCAGATACATTTAATTGTTGTGCAACAGCAGCTCCATAACTTAATGCTTCGAAAGAAGATTTCTTTATTTGTCCTTCAGAATGATCAATTAATATTAGAACTGACATATTAATAATTTGAAAATTTAATAATTCGATTATTTGAACGATTTAAAAAATAGCTTTTAAAAATAATTAAATTGCTTTTGCTTCTTCGTGCAATAATCTAACTAATTCGGCAACATTATCTGCTGCTACTAATTTTACACCGGCTTTTGCAGGTGGCAATTCAAAGTTGATACAACTGGTTAAAGTTTCTGCACTAACAGGTTCAACTACTTTTAAAGGTTTGCTTCGAGCGGCCATAATACCACGCATATTAGGAATTCTTTGTTCGGCAACACCTTTTTGTACACTCACAACCATGGGTAATTGTACTTGGTTTACTTCTTCACCACCTTCAATTTCTCGGGTAATTGTAGCAGTAGTTCCTTCTACTTCAAATTTAGTAGCTAAGGATACATAAGGCAAATCAACCAACTCGGCAACTAACGCACCAATTACAGCGCCATTATAATCTATCGTTTCTTTTCCGGTAAAAATTAAATCATAATTTCCCTGGCGGGCAATTTCGGCAATTTGAGTAGCTATATAATAGCTATCACTACTATCTGCATTAACTCTAATAGCTTCATCGCCACCAAGTGCTAAAGCTTTTCGGATAATAGGTTCTGTATCTACAGTACCAACTGTAATTAAATGAATAATTACGGAGCTATCTTTTTCTTTTAATTCAATAGCTCTAACTAATGAATACCATTCATCGTAAGGATTAATAATCCATTGAATACCCGATTCGTCAAATTTTGTATTATTGTCTTTAAAGGCAATTCTTGAAGTAGTATCGGGAGTTTTACTGATACAAACTAAAATTTTCATACTATAATTTTATATCGTCAGACAAAAATAGTTGTTTATGCAACTATTGGCAAATATAGGTTTGTTTTTCAATTTTCAAAAGTTCTGTTCAAAAAGTTTTTATGTTAATTCAGTAAAAAGTTTATTTTCTTTTTTGATAGTTTATTTTTGCCCGATGGATAGAATTTCTAAAATAAGCGAATTTTTAAAAGTACAACCAAAAGATAACTTTCTACGTCATGCATTGGCCTTGGAATATTTAAAAATAGGCAACGAGCCATTAGCAAAAGAATTGTTTGAAGCAATACTTACCGATTCGCCCGATTATGTTGGCTCTTACTACCATTTAGCAAAAACATTAGAAAAAATGGAGCTAAAAGAAGAAGCCATTTATTGGTATGAAAAAGGAATGGCCACTGCAAAAAATTTAAAAGACCAACATGCTTATAACGAATTACAATCGGCATACGAAGATTTGATATATTAAATTTGAACAAATAAACAAGGAATAAAATGAAGAAAGTAGAACTTATGTCGCCTGCCGGCAACTTCGAGTCTTTAATAGCTGCTATTCAGGGAGGATGCGATTCTGTTTATTTTGGGGTTGAACAATTGAATATGCGTGCACGTGCCACAATGAATTTTTTAATAGATGATTTACCTGCTATTGCCGAAATATGCAAAGAACATAATATTAGAAGCTATCTTACTTTAAATACAATAGTGTATGACCACGATTTAGCATTAATGAAAAATATTATTAATGCTGCCAAATCTGCCGGCATAACTGCAGTTATTGCATCAGATCAAGCAGTAATTAGTTATGCAAGTACCCAAAAAATGGAGGTACATATTTCTACTCAGCTAAATATTACCAATATAGAAACAATCAAATTTTATGCGCATTTTGCCGATACAATGGTTTTATCGAGAGAATTAAGCTTACGGCAAATAAAAAGCATTTGTGCGGCTGTTAAAAAAGAAGAAATTAAAGGTCCATCCGGTAAATTAGTAGAAATAGAAGTATTTGCCCATGGTGCATTATGCATGGCAGTATCGGGGAAATGTTATTTAAGCTTGCATACACAAAATGCATCTGCTAATCGAGGTGCTTGCATTCAAAATTGCAGAAGAAGTTATACTGTAATTGATAATGAAGATGGACATCAATTAGAGATTGATAATGAGTATATTATGTCGCCAAAAGATTTATGTACCATCGACTTTTTAGATGAATTAATTGATACCGGCATTACAGTTTTAAAACTCGAAGGTCGAGGCAAATCGGCCGATTATGTAAAAAATGTTACGCAGTGCTATCGCGAAGCAATTGACAGTTATTATGATGGAACTTATTCTTCACAAAAAGTTGCGAATTGGATGCAAAGACTAAGTGAAGTGTATAACCGTGGATTTTGGGGAGGTTACTATTTAGGAAAGGAATTAGGAGAATGGACGAATGCTTCGGGTTCAAAAGCTACTTCCAGAAAAATTTATATTGGAAAAGGCAATCATTATTTTGCCCGTTCCGGTGTTGCAGAATTTTTAATCGAGTCTTACTCAATAAATGTAGGAGATAAAGTAGCCATTATTGGTCCCACTACCGGCGTTATTGAAACAGTTATTACATCGTTACACGTTAATGAAGAAGGAGCAAAAAATACAGCTAAAAAGGGCGATTATTGTGCATTTCCTCTTACAACGCCCATTAGAAAATCGGATAAATTATATAAAATTGTAGATATAGCGGAGGTTGTTAAATGAAAATTACCATCATCCAGCAACGATCTAAGTGTATTGGCTGCAACTATTGTGTAGAGCAAGCTCCCGAACGTTGGCGTATGAGCAAAAAAGATGGCAAATCGGTATTAATTGGTGCTATTGAAAAAAAAGGATTTTGGAGTGTGAAAGTTCCTGTAGCGGAAAAGGAAATGAACGAAAATGCAGCAAAAGTTTGTCCTGTTAATATTATTCAAGTCCGATAATGTTTAAAGCAATCAGCCTAATTGATTAAAATATTTTAATTCCTGCTCAAAATTTAAATACGGATAATTGGCTTGTAATGATGTTGTTTTTTGAAAATAAGATTGTAAAAATTTTTGGTGTTGTTTTGTTGCAACATTAAATGCTTTATGCTGAAAAGCTACATTAATTTCGGCAATTTGCTTCATTAGCACTTTTGTATCTTCCGTCATGCAGGCTTCAACAAATTTTTCCCAAACATATTCTGTTGCCGCATAATTGGGATGTACTAAATCTTCCGAATAAAATCGATAATCACGCAAATCATCTATCACCAATTCATACGCAGGAAAATAATATAGCTGCTTATATTCATCAATTAAATTATGAACTGCTTGTATTAAAATGGCTTTACTTCTATTATTATTAATTACGCCTTCTCGCAAATGCCTTACCGGACTAATTGTGAAAATAATTTCAATAGATGGATTGAATTTCAGCAAATCATCCACCACCTGTTTTAATCCCTGTTTCACTTGTTCGGCAGACATTAACTGTTTCTCAAACCAATTGGCAGGAGCTTTATGATTATTGGCAACAACTATTCCTTTATTAGCATTAGCTGCATGTTCTGTTAAAGTATACACCCATGCAGAACCTAATGTAACTAATAAAT
>JAKAJX010000195.1 GCA_021824855.1 Bacteroidota bacterium
TGAAGTAGCATTGGCAGGTGTATATAGCGAATCTAAAATATAGTCTTCTGTTTTCACTATTTGCATAGTTTCTGTATTATAATATTTCCATTCGCCATGCTTTACGCTATAAGATTGTACTTTAATAACTTTCCTTTCAACTTTATATGGATCAAAAAGATCGGGTACATCAATTGTATCGTACTTCTTTTTCGGATCAATAGCTAACCAGCTTTCTTCATGTTCTGGCCGGCTTCGATAAAAATATTCTTGTTTCCCATTTTTCTCGCCCCATGCATAATTTTCAATAGCTAATAAATCTCCTTCTAAAGAATATTTTCTCCATTTTCCTTCTCGTTTATTATTCTTAAAAATTCCTTCTTCTTCAAATCCCGGTTCTCCACGCAATTCATCCACATGAATAACCCATTTGCCTTGTTGTTCTCCTTTTAAATCGGTGCAATTCAATGTATCGCCATTGCTTAATAAACGGTAAGTTTTGCATTGTGCATTTGCCTCAAAATATAATGCAACAAACAATAGCGTAAGTAATAAAAGTTTCATTGCGGCATCTTTCTATAAAAATACTGGTTAAAAATATAGATAATGGTAAAAACACCCATTTTTAACATGGAATATAGAATGTGTTTATTTTACACATTAGTTTGTATTTTTGGTATCTAAAACTTTTGATTATGCGATTGCTTAAAAACATGCTAACGGTAATTGTGATATTTTCTTTTCAAATATCATACGCAAGTGATACAGCCAAAATTGATGGACATCCGAAATGGATTTTACAAGGAAATATTTATGAGGTAAATGTTCGTCAGTATACACCCGAAGGAACGTTGAATGCATTCTCTAAACATTTAACCAGATTAAAAAATATGGGTGTACAAACTTTATGGTTTATGCCTATTAATCCAATTAGTAAAGTGGATAGAAAAGGCACATTGGGAAGTTATTATGCTGTAGCCGATTATACAGCTATAAATCCCGAATATGGAACTTTAAATGATTGGAAGGAAATAGTTAAAAAAGCACACGGAATGGGAATGAAAGTAATTATAGATTGGGTGCCTAATCATACAGGAGCTGATCATTATTGGTTAAATAAACATCCCGATTTTTATGTAAAAGATAAAAGTGGAAATGCCATGATGGCTGCCGATTGGGCTGATACACGAAAACTAAATTATGCTAATGCAGAATTGCGTGATACTATGATTGCCCAATTAAAATATTGGATTAAAGTTTCTGATATTGATGGTTTTCGTTGCGATGTTGCCGGCGATGTTCCTGATGATTTTTGGAAAAGAGCAATTGGTGAATTGAAAAAAATGAAAAATATTTTTATGTTGGCCGAAGGCGATAAACCAGAGCTGAATAAAGATGGTTTTGATGCAACCTACTCTTGGTTCGATTTTGCACTTTATAAACAAATTGCTAAACAACAACGTAAAGCATCCGATTTTGATAGTGCTCTTTTGAGAACCAATACATTATTTCCAGCTAATTCGTTACGCATGTTTTTTACCAGCAACCACGATGAGAATAGTTGGAATAAAGCCGATTATGCAACTACTCCAGGAGAAATTCACGCACCTTTTGCAATAATGACGCAAACTATTCAGCGTAGTGTGCCATTAATATATAGCGGTCAAGAGGAACCATTTTTGCGTGCTATTCGGTTTTTTGATAAAGACACTATTAATTTTAAAAATTATGCAAGAGAAAAATTTTATACAACATTATTACATCTTCGAAAAAATAATCCTGCTTTAGCCGCCAATGCTGAATTTAAGAAATTAAAAGTAGGTAATGAAGATGCAGTATATGCTTATTTAAGGCAAAGCGGAAAGAATAAAGTAGTAGTAATTTTAAATTGGAGTAACAAAAATGAAACTATAAAGATGAATGATGCCAATTTATTAGGCGATGTGTATAATGTTTTTGAACATAAAAAAGAAAAATTAACTGCTAAACCTTGGGCAATAAAGCCTTGGGGTTATGTGGTGTATACCTATTAAATAAAAAGTAAAAGCTTTTATATTATTTGAATAAGCTGCCTTAACAGGCGGCTTATTTTTTTTCCAAGAAATGGATGAAAACTCTCAAATTAGAACTATACGTTCCTGCGATAAATTTTCAAGTGATTGATTATCAGTAGTCTGATAAAGTAAACTTATTTGGTACAATTATGGAATTATTGATTATGGTTCTATAAAAATCCAATTCTGTACTATAAAAACTTGTGTTATGTTATCTAAATTAAAACTAAATATTGCATTTGTAATAGTAGCTATTTCTTTAGCAGCAATTACTGCACCGTATACCAATATGTTTGGTAAACATTATAATAACCGATTAGATTATACTTGCTGTAAAGGAGATCAATTATATATTCATCATTATTACACAACTCAATTTTTTTGGGTAGATGTGAATAAGGGATATACCGTTGAAGCGATAGGTAAGCCTACCCCCAATGGCTGTAACATTCAATGTAACGATTAGTTACTGCGATTGTTTTGATGTGAATGGTTCTTGTGAACCTCCGGTTAATTAAGCCGGAGGTTATAGATTTGCTGCAACTATTTTTGTGAGATAATAATATTTCTTTCTTTTAAATGATTCATTGCGTAATTAAAGCAGGTGGCATCTTTTCCTACAAGTTCGGGTGGAAATACCCCTTTTTCTGTAAAAAGCTTTTTGGCAATTAAATTAACAGCAGCAGTACAAGTATAGCCTGTTGTTCTGCTCATCGATGATATTTTTGTAGCGGCATCGTATCTGTCAAGTAAATTATATTCAAATCTTACTTTTTCTTTATTTTTTTCACCTTCCACAATAACTTTTAATACCGTTAATTCTTCTTCTTCTGCTTCTAATTTCCAATCTTTAAACAATATGGCCGATGTAAAATCTAAAGGAGAAATGGTTGTGTTTTCTTTTATGCTTATTTTTTCATCACTAAAAAAGCCAGCTTCTTTAAGTGCAATAATTAAATCAATATGTCCGGGGTATCGTAAAGTTTGCTCTTTTATAGAAGGAATATGTGGCATGGTTAATAGAATGCTGCGTAAGCCATCGGTATTAAATGCTTCTAAAGTTCCTATTTCATCAAAATAAATATGTCTTCTATCGGTTAATGCGGGTTTACTAATTATTAATCCATTTTCCTTTAAGCGAGCGGGTCTTGTGTATTCTTCAATAACATCAACAGGCGAAAAAGGTGCTTTATATTCAAAAGGCTTTTTTCGTAATTTGGGTAATCCGCCAACATAAAACTCAAAATTTTCAATTGTCATTTCTTCATTTAATCTTCCTAAAATTAAATTAGGAATACCCGGAGCTACACCAATATCGGTAATAACGGTTACGTTTTTTTCTTTAGCCAAATTATCTAACTGCAGAGCATTTTCGGGGAAGAAAGAAATATCTGCCACATTTTTTTCGCACTCTATCACTGTTTTTAAAGTCTCAAATCCCATAAACCCGGGAACAGCGGTAACTACCAAATCGAAATTGTGCAGCCATTCTTTATATTGAGCATATTGCTTTAAATCTACTTTTTTTGTTTGGATAGAAGGATTTCTTTCGTTTAAAATTTTGAGGTTTTGTTCATTCATGTCAAATGAAGTAATATCAAATGACGCTGCTAAATCTAATGCTATAGCTCGCCCAACCATACCACTGCCTAAAATTGCAATTTTCATATTTGGTGTTTTAATGAATTGATTTGATGAATGGATAAATTTATGTTGAAATTTTTTAACTGCATTGTATTTTCGCAGCATGAATAAAATGCAATTAATAGAAAAAATTCAACAAAAAAAATCTTTTCTCTGTATAGGATTAGATACCGACATTCAAAAAATTCCTAAACATTTGCAAACAACCCAACATGCTGTTTTTGAATTTAACAAGGCAATTATTGATGCTACGAAAGATTTTTGTGTGAGTTATAAAATTAATACTGCATTTTATGAATCGCAAGGTTTAAAAGGATGGGAAGCAATGGAGCAAACCTTGCAGTACATTTCATCTGAGCATTTCACCATTGCCGATGCTAAGCGTGGCGATATTGGTAATACATCTGCTCAATATGCTAAAACATTTTTTGAAACTTTGCCATTTGATGCAGTTACAGTTGCTCCTTACATGGGTGAAGATAGCGTTAAACCATTTTTAGAATATACCAATAAAACAACCATTTTATTGGGTTTAACTTCTAATAAAAGCGCCAATGATTTTGAGTTGCAAAAAATAGGTAACAATTTTTTATACGAGAAAGTATTGCAAACTGCCATTTCTTGGGGCACTGAAAATAATTTAATGTTTGTAATTGGTGCAACACAAGCAAGTGAACTGGCAAATATTAGAAAAATTATTCCGAATCATTTTTTATTAGTACCCGGTGTGGGAGCACAAGGTGGTAGTTTACAAGAAGTAAGTAAATATGGAATGAATAAAGAAGTGGGCTTATTGGTAAATGTTAGTCGCTCAATTATTTTTGCAAGTGATGGTGAAAATTTTGCCGAAGAAGCTGCAAAAGTTGCTCGTCAATATCAAATAGAAATGAGTAATTATTTAGAAGAATATTTATAAGGGTGAATGTGGAGTAGCATGCAAAAATTCATTCTCACTTTTTGCAATGATTAAGGTAGCAGCTCCATTCCCAATTAAATTAGTTATGGCTCTTGCTTCGCTCATAAATTTATCAATTCCTAATAAAAATGCCAATCCTTCTATCGGAATTTTATGCAGTGCCGCTAAGGTAGTAGCTAATGTTATAAAGCCGCTTCCCGTAACACCTGCAGCGCCTTTTGATGTAAGCATTAAAATTAATATAATCATTAATAGTTCTCCAAAACTTAATGGAACATTATATAACTGTGCTATAAAAATAACAGCCATTGATAAGTAAATAGATGTACCATCTAAATTAAAAGAATAGCCGGTGGGTATTACTAATCCAACTACCGATTTGCTGCATCCCATTTCTTCTAATTTTTTCATCATAGATGGAAGGGCAGCTTCGGAGGAGGAAGTGCCTAATACAATCAGCAATTCGTCTTTAATTTCTTTTAAGTAATGCCAAATATTTATTTTATAATATCTTAAAATACTTCCCAGAACTACAAAAACAAATACGATACAAGTAATATAAATACAGCCCATTAATTTAGCCAATGGAATAAGTGTATGTAAACCAAATTTTCCAATAGTAAATGCCATTCCGCCAAAGGCTCCAATAGGTGCTAAATACATAACATATTTTAATGCAAGAAAAACGTAGTGAGCTATTTTTTCTAAAAAGCGAATTATTATTAAGCGTTGTGAAATATAGTTTATAATAATTCCAATTACAATAGCGGCTAATAAAACTTGTAATGTAAGATTTGCTTCAAAAAATTGTATCCAATTAAAATGCGTACTTGCTGCCTCTGTAAACTTCGAGGCATCACCGGCTTGTAAATTTGTTTTTTCAATTTTGCCGGGTTCAAAAATGTATCCAACAGCAATGCCAATACATAAAGAAAAAGTTGTAACAATTTCAAAATAAATTAATGCCTTAATACCAATTCTTCCTACTTTTTTCAAATTTCCAATACTACTAATGCCTAACACAATGGTGAGAAAAATAATTGGATTAATAAATAACTTGATAATGTCTACAAAATATTTGCCCAAAAAATCCATCTTAATAGCCGTTGACGGATAAAAATGTCCCAATAATATGGCAGCAATAATAGCTATTAAAACATAAAACGTTAAATGGGTAATAACCGCATGCCACCATAATTTTTTAGAACCTAATTGATGTTGGTTTACCAAATGCATGTTAGATAGTTGGGGTTATGTATAATCATTTTTCCTTTAAAATAAATATACACTGATTTGATGAAGGCTGTATGCTTCGCATTAAATTTGTTGATTCGATAGCGGCAAATTTTACAAGCATAAAAAATTATTAGTATCAAATTTTAAATTTTAAATAATATGGCTGTTAAAGCAGATTTATTTCAATCACCCGATTATTATTTATTAGATGAATTATTAACCGAAGAACATAAAATGGTTCGAGACGCTGTTCGTAGTTATGTAAAACGAGAAATATCTCCAATTATCGAAGAGTATGCGCAGCGTGCCGAATTTCCGCAGCAAATTGTAAAGCAATTGGGCGAGTTGGGATGTTTCGGACCTACAGTTCCCGTTCAATATGGTGGTGGTGGTTTAGATTATATTAGTTATGGATTAATGATGCAAGAATTAGAACGTGGCGATAGCGGCATTCGTTCTACCGCAAGTGTTCAGGGAAGTTTGGTCATGTTTCCAATTTATGCGTATGGCAGCGAAAAACAAAAAAATCACTATTTACCCAAATTGGCAAGTGGCGAAATGCTGGGTTGTTTTGGTTTAACCGAGCCCAATCATGGCAGCGACCCATCCAGCATGTTAACCAATATTAAAGATGCCGGTGATTATGTTATTTTAAATGGTGCTAAAATGTGGATTAGCAACGCACCGTTTGCAGATATTGCAGTGGTATGGGCAAAAGATGAAGCCGGTGTTATTACAGGATTAATTGTTGAAAGAGGTATGGAAGGGTTTTCTACTCCTACCACCCATGGTAAATGGAGTTTACGAGCCAGTGCTACCGGCGAATTAGTGTTTGATAATGTAAAAGTTCCGAAAGAAAATATTTTACCAAACGTAAAAGGACTGAAAGGTCCATTAGGTTGTTTAACCAAAGCTCGTTATGGTATTGCATGGGGAACAATTGGTGCAGCAATGGATTGTTACGATACGGCTTTACGCTATGCCAAAGAAAGATATCAATTTGGTAAGCCTATTGCAGGTTTTCAATTGCAACAAAAAAAACTTGCCGAAATGATAACAGAAATTACTAAAGCTCAGTTATTGGTTTGGCGTTTGGGTGTTTTAATGAATGAAGGAAAAGTTACTCCGCAACAAGTAAGTATGGCTAAAAGAAATAGTTGCGAAATAGCAGCAAATATTGCACGAGATGCACGCCAAATGTTAGGCGGAATGGGCATTACAGGAGAATATAGTATTATGCGGCACATGATGAATTTGGAGAGTGTTATTACTTATGAAGGAACACACGATATTCATTTATTGATTACCGGAATGGATGTTACAGGATTAAATGCGTTTAAATAATGTGCAGATGAGCGGATGTGAAAATGTGCAGATGAGTGGGGTGCAAATATGTAGATGAAAAAAAGGATTAAAAAATTATTTTGATTATGGCTCAGGAAAATTTGATTGTTAACTTAACATTTCAATTTGCTCTTGAAATCATTAATTTTTGTGAATTGTTGGAAAGTAAAAAGAAATATAATTTATCAAATCAATTATTTCGTTCAGGAACTTCAATTGGTGCAAATGTTAGAGAAGCACAAGGAGCCGAAAGTAAATCTGATTTTATTCATAAAATGAAGATTGCATATAAAGAATCGGAAGAAACAAAATATTGGTTAGAGCTTTGTAAACAATCAGAACATTATCCTAAATCTGATAAATTGTTAACAGATATTGATTCCATTTTAAAAGTAATCGGAAAAATTATTTCAACTTCAAAATCATAAACGTTTGCAAATTCAACCTTTCGAAAATCTGCACATTCACACATCTGCACATCCACGAATCTTCCTCGTTGGTATGATGGGAAGTGGAAAGAGTTTTTGGTGCAAACAATTATCTAAAAAACTTGCATGCAGCGGATACGATTTAGATTATTTAATTGAAGTGAGTGAAAAAAAATCTATTGCCGATATTTTTTCAAGCGATGGCGAAACTTATTTCCGCAATGCAGAATCAAAAATGTTGAAATGGGTTACAGAAAAGCAATCATTTGTATTAGCTACAGGCGGCGGCACTCCTTGCTTTCATGATAATATGGAATGGATGAATAAGCATGGTATAACGATATGGATTGATGAAGCAATAGATATTTTAGTTGAAAGATTGAAGCCCGAAAAAAACCATCGTCCGTTAATAAAAAATTTAACCGACGATGAATTGAAAGATTTTCTTTCAAAAAAATTAGAAGAAAGAAAGCCCTATTATTCACAATGCAAAATTCATTTACAAGGAAACGGAATTAATTTAAAAAGTATTTTGCAATTGTTGAATAGTTAGTACTGCTTCAACTTTTAAACCTATTAAACCTTTCAAACTTCTTTATGCATAAAGGCTATTTACGAACCGCTACATTTCTTGGTGCATTCAGCGTTGCACTGGGTGCATTTGGTGCACATGGCTTAAAACAATTAGTAGACGACAATTCATTAAAAATTTTCGAAACAGCCGTTCGGTATCAGTTTTATCATGTATTTGCATTGGCACTTGTTGGCATATTGTATAAAGATTTTTCAGCAAAGCTGTTAAATTATGCCGGCATCTTTTTTATAATAGGCATTTTATTATTCAGTGGATCTTTGTATGTACTTACCTATAAAACAGCTACTAATTTTAGAGGATTAAATTGGGTTGGTCCCATTACACCTATTGGCGGATTATTTTTTATTGCCGGCTGGATTTGTTTATTGTTAGGAATTAAGAAATAAAAATGGTATAGAAATGAATACTCTAAAATAGGTTGACAATTTTAAATTAAACGGGTGGTTATAAACAAATCAAGTCTAATCCAAAAAATCTCGCTCAGCTTCTGTTGATTTGATTTTGTTTTTTAAGAGCTTATTTGAATGTGACACTAAATGAAAATTCCATTAAATATTTTTTTTAAGGTCGCTGATCTTCGATGAAAATTTCAATTTGCCAGTTTTTTTCTAAGCCTTTTATTGGTTGCAGCCAAAGTCCGATTTTATAATGTTAGCTAATGAAAGCATTTGGACTGTCAGGATGATTTAGTTTATAGTCCTGAACAAGTTCTTGCCAAACTTTTAGCAACTGGAAATTAACTTGTTTAAATTCTTCAATAGCTTGTTGCAATTCATCTAATGAATATCTAATTATCTCAAATTTATTTTCGTTGTCAATGAACTTTATGTCGTGTACTTCAATAAATGAACGGTCATATTCGTTCTCATCAAAATATATGACGCAATGAGCAATGTGATTTCTAATTGCAAGAAGTTTATTTTCCAAAATTGAAAAGCAGGTTGTTAGTTTAGCACTTTTTTTGGGAAAATGGGTTTCTAAATCTTTTTTCATCCAAGTCAGCTTTTTACTAAGCATACAATTCTTAAATTTCCTGCTGATTTCTGGATTTTTTGTGTCACAATAAACTATAATCTTAATGATATAATATTCTAAGTTGGCTGATAAATAAAGGAAGTGTCCTCGAATTTTTATTTCTTGTAAAATTTTCCATTGTCCAAAAGGTAAGTTGTTATATTCTTCTTCAAACATATTGAGCTGTAGTTATAGTAGTCAAAATTGGTTTACCGCCAACACGCTAATTTATGCTAAAGCTATTACTGAGCAAAAAATAATAATATTTAAAACTCATATTTTGAGATTGAGTTTTTGGTTTCAGTAAAACTTGTATCCTGCTGCCATAGTTATCCACCGTACAAGTGTGCGACGCAACCGCAGGCGAGAAGAAATCCACATGCCGGTACAAAAACAAAACTCTTTCTACACTTAGCTTATATTTGTTTTCATGGCAAACCGTTTAAAACAAAAAACGCCACCACCTCCCAATCCCGATAAACTGTCGGAGGATAAAGTGGAGCAAGTTTCTGTTACGGAAGTGGTAAAAGACGAGCGTACCACCAAAATTATGGGGGTAATAAGTTTATTATTATCGCTGTTTTTGTTTGTTGCTTTTACATCGTATTTATTTACCTGGCAAGAAGATCAAGATAAAGTACATCAATTTGGTATTAAAATATTTTCAACCGATGATGTTAGAGTAAATAATTTATTAGGTGTATTAGGTGCATACGTTGCGCATGTTTTTATTTACAATGGTTTTGGAATTGCATCGTATTTATTTTGTACACTTTTTTTTGTGGTAGGCATTAATTTATTATTTGAAAAGAAAGTTTTTTCGATAGTAAGAAATATACGCTACGTTATTGCCGGATTGCTTGTAATAAGTATGACTGCCGCCTTTGCCACAAAAGGAAACGAATTTAGTTGGGGTGGTGCAGTAGGTGAATTGCTGAATAGTTGGTTTGTTAAATGGATAGGTAATTTTGGTACCGCAGCTTTGTTATTGATTGCTGTTGTAAGTTATTTGGTTTGGCGATTTAACCCAAAATTTACTTGGCCCGAAAAGAAACCTAAAACAATTATTGCAAAAGCAGATGATGAAAAAGAATTTATAAAAGCTGCAGATGAACAGCCTGT
>JAKAJX010000268.1:0-6510 GCA_021824855.1 Bacteroidota bacterium
CATTAATAATAATTACTTCAAAATTGCTGTAATACAGCGATAGTAACGAACGGGCATTTTCGATAATAGTTTGACCTTCATTATAAGCCGGAGCTAATATGCTGATAGAAGGTGTATATTTTGATGCAGCAAGTAATGTATAGTTGGTAAATCTGTTTTTTTGTAAGTAGCTTTTAATTTCAAGTATAGCAAAAAAGCTTATTGCAAAATAGGTAATTATTAAAAGAATGGAATAAATAAAAATTACATATTGCACCATCAACTGAATAATATATTGTATGTAGTATATCAATTTAGTAGCATTTCTTTTTTTATGTGCAAGTATATTTTTTCATATACTGTATTTAGTGCTTTTCCTTTTTCTTCTAAAATAGTTAAGCCTGTTTTAAAACAATGGGTTAAAGCTCTTGCGGCATAAAGTTTAATCATATCATTTTCATTCGATAGTTGGGTTAATAAAAAATGAAATTGATCTTCATTGCCAATAGCCGATATGGCTTTTAAAATTTGAATTTTAATACTAAATATTTCTTCGTTGTATATGTTAACTAATTCTTTTGCGGTGGTTTCGTTGGCAATATGCAATAGGGTTTCTATGGCTTGTGAGCGAATACGAGCATTGATATGCGTTAAGCAATGTAATACCTCGTTATGAAAATGTAGTTTTTGAAATATTTCAGCAAATCGCAAGGCAATTAATACAACCGAATCATTATTCGATAAAAGCCATTTAGAAAGATTATCCGATAATTGTCCATCCTCTGTATGTGTAGCCAATTGTTCTAATATTTTAAGTTGTTGCCATTCTGTAAGCGGATAAGTCAATGAATCTAAAAAATTCAATCCTTTAAATCCTAATAAATTAATGATGCCTATTTGGGCTTCCATTCTAATTATTTCGTTATGGCTATCTACATTTTTGTATAATTCATGTATCATATCGGTTTGCCCAAACGTATATAATTCTATAATTCCTTTGGTTTTAATATGCCATTTTCGGCTATGTATTTTTTTTAATGAATCTTGTTTTAGGTTTAATTGATTATATAATAATTGAACTTTTTGTTTTGCTGCCCCTGAAAGATTGTTAATAGTAGCTTCTAATTTATTAATTACATAATTGCGAGCATCTTTTTTATGTAATATTTTTTTTAATCTTACGATAGAGCTATTATCTTCTTCCCAATTATCCCAAGTGCCAATAACAATACCTGCAATTAAATTTTCTGTTAGGGTAGATAATTTTTTTTTACGAATAAAAATTTGTTTGCTGTTATTTAAAATTAAAAAAGCAAACAGTAATAAAATAAGCAATAAGGAAAGTAAAATAACAATGGCTGTATTAATTGTAGTAGGAGTAATAATTTTAAGAAAAACAAATTGTACACTGCCAAATTGAAGTGAAAAGGATATTGGGTTAATATGAATTAATGGAGAAAACAATTAAACTTTTGTTTAATTATTTAAATTTTAGTAATCGGTTCATTCTAAAAACTAATTCATTTAAATTAAATGGTTTAGTTACATAATCGTCGGCACCAAGGTTAAATGCTTCTTCAACATGATGTTCTTGGCCCAATGAGGTTAATACTATAATTTTTGCTTGTAATTTTTTTTGTTTCACTTTCACAATAATTTCTATTCCAGAAGAGTAAGGCAGCATTAAATCGGTAATTACAAGGTCGGGCTCTAACTTGTCTAATATTTCTAACGCATCTTTACCATTATCGCAGCAAATTACTTCAAAGCCTTCTCTTTGTAATTTTAGCTCAACGGTTTTTAGCATAATGGATTCATCTTCTACCAAAAGTATTTTCATACATAAAGGATATGTTATAAGCAATAAATTTAAGCATTTTATACCGAAGGCAATATTTATTCCTATTGAAGCTCTGCCAAATATGCCGATAATAAAGGAATTGACGCATTGGTTTGTTGTTCTAATGCCTGTATTAAATTGGCAATAACGGGTAATTGCTCGGCACTTTTAGCTAATTTTTCTATTTCGGTTGCTACCTGTAGTAAGTTATTTATTTGTATTACCGATAAAGAAGATTTAGCAATATGTGCATTGCTCGAAAGGTTTTCCCATTCTTTATTCTCGTAATTTATTTTTATTTTCTCAATGGTTTTAGGCAAATTTTGTATAAAAAGTGCTATAATAGTTCTTGCGGTAGTGTGGTTAAAATCTATAAATTCTCCTATAAAAGTTAAATCAATTTGTATATTATCGGCATCAATTATTTTTTTCATATTATTGCTTGTATGGTAAATTTAATGAACTTAGTTAAAAGGGTTTTAAGAAAAGAAACTTATGATCTTTGGTTTTTTGCTAATTTTTAACCCTTTTTGTGAGGGCATTTCTACTATTTTTGCCACTCGCCATGAAATGGGTTTCATCCATTAAATAATAAAAATGAGAAAAACGTTATTACTACTGCTTTGCATCATCTCTATCTCGTCGGCCAATGCCCAACTGAGTAAGTTTTTTAGTAAAAAGAAAAAACAAGCAGATACTACAGTAAATACTGTTAATACAGCCAATACAGCCGTTGCAACTGTTGTTAAGCCAAAAATAAAAACGGCTAAAACAAAAGTTATAATGCCTGCAGAAAAAAAAGTAAAAAGAGATTGGAGTAAAATTGATTTGAAGAAAAGACCTGCCGATCATTTAATGATTCAATTTGGAAGTGATTCTTGGATTAATAGGCCCAACCCCGATACTATTAACACTATTGGCTCCGGTAGATTTTTTAATATTTATGGAATGATTGATAAGCCTTTTAAAACCGATCCGCATTTTAGCATTGCTTATGGTTTGGGATTTTCTACCGATAATATGTATTTTGGAAATACCAATTATGTAAATTTTAAAGCAGTTAATAGTACACTTGCTTTTTTAAATTATAGTCCTTATTCGTTTAAGAAACTTAAAATGACTACCATTTATTTGGAAGCTCCTGTAGAAATAAGGTATTATTCTAATCCCGAGCATCCTAATAAATCTTGGAAGTTTGCAGCCGGTGCTAAATTTGGTATTTTATGGAAATCGTACACTAAAGGAAAAAATTATGTAGATAATGGTGGTAATAGTGTTTATGGGGTTTCTTACACCGAAAAAGTAATTAATAAAACATATATTAATGGCTTTGATGTAAGATCGAGCATAAGAGTTGGTTATGGTAATGTTAGCGTACATGCCGATATGCAACTATCTACCGTTATTAAACCAACGTATGGTCCAAATCTGCATACTGTTTCAGTTGGAGTAACCATTAGTGGATTATAAAAATAACAGATTTGCAATATGCAAATAAGCCTTACTGTTACAGTAAGGCTTATTTATTTTAAAAATGTCCTCTTCTTCCATTATTGTTGTTTCCTCCACCGTTAAATCCTCCAAACCTATTGCCGCCGCCATTAAAGTTTCCTGCCGGTCTACTAAATAAAGGTGCCATAGCTCTTTGAGATTGAAAATTTTGAAATCTCGACATTCCTCTGTTTTGCATTTGTTGCTGACGCTCCAAGTTCTGAATTACCTGTGGTCTTTGCATAGCATTCACCGGTTGCCATTGACGTGCTTGTCTTTGTTGTAACCACTGTCCTCTTTGATTTCTTTGAAAAACATTTCCTTCTCTATCGGTTGTAATAGTATTAAATCTTGGATTGGCCCTATTATTATTTCTGCTTTCATCAAATATGGGTCTATTGGTATTGGGTCTTGAGGAAATATTATTGGAAATAAATCTGTTGTTAGAATTGATATTGGTAATTGCATTATTATGGTTAATAACAGTTCTATTAATTGCAACATCATTTCTGTAATTATAAATATTCGTATTAAAGCTTCTTTCGTTTATGAAGCGGTTATTTGAAAATCTATTATCGTAAAAACCATTTCTATAATATCCGCCAAAGCCATAACCATAACCGCCGCCCCATGGTCTCCAACCAAATGGCGGATGATAAATAGATGGGCCCCACCAACCACCACCCCAACCATTCCAATAAGATGTTCCAAACCCTACATTAAACCAATTAAAACTATAATCAAATCCTAAGCTCCATCCCATCCATGGGTTATAATGCATTCCAAAACCCCAGGTATATGGGCGAGGATAGTAATAATTTCCCCACCATGGATCATAATTATAACCTGTTCCGTAAACAACGGTTGGTCCATCTATAAAAGCATTTAAGTAGCCGGGCGTATATCCCATATATACCCAATCGGGCGATACATCATAGATGTACACATACTTCATATTATATACCGGATAAGAAGGCGGAATAATATCAACTTCATCGGGTCTTTGTGTAGCAACGCTCCATGGTCCTGTTGCAGTTGGTGCCTCAAACCAAACCCCATTTTCAACGCTATAATAACTTCCTTTATAGGCTACTACCGAGCTTTGTGTATTTACACCATATTGCATATCGGTGCCTTTAATGTTCTCGAATTTTGGTGTACCATCATAAGTAACAGTAGCTTTTGCCTTTTTTCTATCTACTTTGGCTGTTTGAGGAATTTGTGCATCCATGATTGCTTCACGTGCAGCCGGTGTTCCTGCAACATTTGCCAGTACATTATCTTTTGCCGAACCTTCGGGAATTCTGGAAAAATCGGCGGGTAAATTATTCGATGCAATATATTGCCAATTGCCATTTTTTAGTTGTGGCGATTTATACCATCTGCCGGAAATTAATAGATAGTATTGTTGAGCAGAAGCATCCATAAAAATATCGTTATCGGAGTTACTTACATACAGTAAATTAGTTCCGCTGATGGGTGTAAAGTTTGCTTCACCATTTGATTGAACCAACTCGGCATTGGTGGTACTTACTATTATATCTGAAACAACATTATGCTGTGCCGCTGCAGAGTCCGATTCGTATCCCGGTTCGGCATTGTTGGTATTATTTAATGCGGTTTCAACTTTTTTTACGGCTGCAGGGATATTATTTTCCGCATATTGATAAGGACCGGTTGCTGCTGCAGCTACATACCATCTTTTGCCACCATATAAGTAAAAATTATTGGCAACTTTTACCATGGTAAATGGTGTATTTACTACCGCATCTACTCCCCAATCTTTGTTATGTTGTAATATAGGATTGCCATTTATTAGCACTAAAATTGATGGGCGTGTGGTATAAATAATTTTTGGCGGTGTATTATTAAGGTGATTAGACAATTTTTTTTCTTCTACTCGCATATCGAGCGATGCCAAAACTTCATCTAATGGCAATTCTCCTGCAACCGATGGTATTTCCGATTGAAGTAATGATTTTATATTATTGATTTGTGTTTCATCAGAATCTCCGGCTATTTTAAGGTTAGGAATTTTGGCCGATACAATGCTTATTTTTCTATTGTCTTTATCTGTTTCAACGGTGGCTACTGTCCAAAATGTTCCAAATAGCGGATCGGTATTACTATCGTTTTGAAAAGAAATAGCAGATCGGTATTTTAATATATTATTTGAAAACGATTCGGGTTGCGGTTGGTATATTTTTATTATTGAACCATCGTTTGCCGCAATAAGTTTTGGCCATTCATTCTGTGCGGATACTGCCAATGTTGCAAATAATAAACAAACTGTAACAAGGGTTTTCATACTGCTATTTTTAATGAATAATTTTTGCTATCACTATTGTTGGCTTATGACCTTAAAACAGCATGCCCGCTTAATTGGTGAATAAAAAAGAAAATGGAACAGCCATAGTTTAACAATTTATTGTATTAAAAACTATGATGCCATAACAACGGAACTGTGAACTGAGCGTAGCAAGCGGCGATGCCATAGAAAACAAATGCCCGATACAAAATACTTTTCATGGGCACATTCGTTAATTTGCAGTGCAGAGTTATTTTATGAGTTTTCAATTACATGCACCATATCAGCCCAGTGGAGATCAGCCCAATGCTATTCGGCAGCTTACAGAAGGTATTGTACAAGGCGAAAAATATCAAACCTTATTGGGTGTAACCGGCAGTGGTAAAACATTTACTATGGCTAATGTAATTGCCAATGTGCAAAGACCCACATTGGTATTAACGCATAATAAAACTTTAGTTGCTCAATTATACGGAGAGTTTAAACAGTTTTTTCCGAATAATGCAGTGGGTTATTTTGTTTCTTATTACGATTATTATCAGCCCGAAGCGTATATGCCGGTAAGCGATGTTTATATTGAAAAAGATTTAAGTATTAATGAAGAGTTGGATAAACTTCGGTTGCAAGCAACCAGTGAATTATTGAGCGGAAGACGCGATATTATTGTAGTAGCAAGTGTAAGTTGTATTTATGGTATGGGCAACCCTACGGAATATGAAAATGGTATTATTAGAATTGCAAAAGGACAAACCATTTCTCGGCAGGCTTTTTTGCATGCATTGGTTAATAGTTTATACAATCGTTCTCAAGGCGATTTTACCCGAGGAACTTTTAGAGTAAAAGGTGATACAATAGATATTAATTTGCCTTATGTAGATTATGGTTACCGCAT
>JAKAJX010000268.1:6520-10306 GCA_021824855.1 Bacteroidota bacterium
TACTTTTTTTGGAGATGAAATTGAATTAATTGAAACCTTAGAATTAAGCAGCGGAAAACGAATTGGTACTATGGAGAATGCCGCCATTTTTCCGGCTAATTTATACTTAGCACCGAAAGATATGTTGCAACAAGTAATATTCGATATTCAGGATGAAATGAAATTACAAGTTGACTATTTTAAAAATGTAGGAAAAGCTATAGAAGCACAACGCATAAAAGAAAGAGTGGAGTACGATATTGAAATGATTCGAGAATTAGGTTATTGCACAGGTATTGAAAATTACTCAAGATTTTTTGATAGAAGAAAACCCGGAACAAGACCTTTTTGTTTGTTAGATTATTTTCCGAAAGATTTTTTATGTGTTATTGATGAAAGTCATCAAACCATTCCGCAAGTGGCAGGCATGTATGGTGGCGATAGAAGCAGAAAATTGGTATTGGTTGATTATGGTTTTAGATTGCCTTCGGCTTTAGATAATAGGCCTTTAAACTTTCACGAATTTGAAAATATTATTGGTCAAACTGTTTTTGTTAGTGCTACTCCTTCGGCGTATGAATTAGAAAAATCGGAAGGGGTTGTTGTAGAGCAAGTGGTACGACCAACCGGCTTATTAGATCCGCCTATTCAAGTTCGGCCTTCTGTTAATCAGATTGATGATTTGTTGAATGAAATTGATCAGCGTGTTACCAAAGGCGATAGAGTTTTAGTAACAACACTTACAAAACGCATGGCCGAAGAAATGGATAATTATTTGCATCGTATTAATATCAAATCAAAATATATTCATAGCGATGTAGATACTTTAGAACGCGTTGAAATTCTTCGCCAGCTTAGGTTAGGCGAAATTGATGTATTGGTAGGTGTAAATTTATTGCGAGAAGGATTAGATTTACCCGAAGTTTCTTTAGTGGCTATTTTAGATGCCGATAAAGAAGGTTTTTTGCGTAACGAAAAATCGCTTACACAAACTGCAGGCCGTGCTGCCCGTAATGTAAATGGAGTGGTTATTTTTTATGCAGATACTATTACACAAAGTATGCAAAGAACGATTGACGAAACCAATAGAAGAAGGGATATACAAATTGCCTATAACAGTAAAAATAATATTATACCCAAAACAATTATTAAAAGCAAAGATCAGGTATTTGCACAAACATCGGTTTTGGATATTAAAGGTTTCGACCCAAAAAATCCGTATGCTTTGCCCGATGATTATGCTTCTGTTGCTGCCGAAGAACAACCCATTTACAACACCATTCCTCAACTGGAAAAAGCAATAGCCAAAACAAAAAAGCAAATGGAAAAAGCCGCACGGGATTTAGATTTTATGGAAGCGGCTACATTACGCGATGAAATGTTTAGACTGCAAGCGGAACTTGATAAAACAAAATTATAACCCTACCTTTAGTTACACCGTATCAAATGAAGGCTGAGATTTGAGAAAATTAATATTTTTTATACTGATAGCTATTGCATTTGCAACTACTGCTACAGCTCAAATGAGTAACAAGCAAATAGAAGATAGCTTGCAACATGCTTTAGTGCATGCCACTACCGATAGTGTACAATGTGTTGCTCATTTAAACTTGTGCAGGCACTATTTGTATTTTCATGTAAATTTTAATAAAGCTGCTTACCATGTTGCCGAAGCAGAAAAAATTGCTCAAAAAATAAAAATGCCTTATTTGCTGGCACGTGCCGGTTATTTGCATGGGTTGTTGTACGATTTGCAGGGCAATCATTCAAAAGCAAGAAATCTTTTTTACCGTGCTTTGAATTATGCTGTGCAAGTTAAAAGATTAGATGTAATTGAAACTGTTCAATCTTGTTTGGGCATTTCGTATTATTACCAAAGCAAATACGATAGCTCTTTATTGTGGAGTTTTAAAGCATTGCAATTGGCCGTTAAGTTAAATAATCAAAAAAAAGTTGCCGATAACTATAACAATATTGGTTTAATATATTCTTTAAGTAATCAAAGGCAAAAAGCAATTGACTATTTTACAAATGCGTATACTGTTTATAGTGCAGTTAACGAATATTATAATGCTGTTAATACGCTCAATAATATTGGAGATACGTATAAAGAAATGGGCATGTTCGATAGTGCTTTATTTCATATCAGTAAAGCATTGCACTTAGCCCAAGTGTATCATTTTCCAACACAAGAAAGATTTGCTAATACCGAATTGGGAAAATGTTACAATGCAATGCAACAGTATAGTACGGCATTAATATATTTTAAGAAAGTGGAGCAAGATCCGGAAACAAAATTTGATAATTATAATTATGCCAATTTTTTAGCGGGCAGCAGCGAAGCGTATCTTGGCTTACGCAATTATACTAAAGCTATTCAATTAGCAACTAAAGCCACAAAAATTACTTCTATTGCCGATAATAATTATTATGTTTTTTATGCTGATGTTTATTCGGTATTAGCTTTTGCATACGAAGGAAAGAAAGATTATAAAAATGCTTTCTTTTTCTACAAAAAATATAAAGCCTATAGCGATTCGTTATTGAGTGAAAAAAATATCAATAGCATGAATGAGTTATCGGCTGAATTTGAGTTTAAGCAAAAACAATCCTCAATTGATTTATTGGAAAATCAGAATAAGTTAAAAAACATTACCATTGCCGATGCCGAAAAAATGAGTATTATTTATGTAATTATTGTTGTGTTTTTATTGGTACTGCTTATTGCCTTGTTGGTATTTAGTTTTAAAAGAAAAAAAATGACGGAGGTATTAATAGAGAAAAATAATTTTATTGCTGCCGCTTTAAACGAACGAGAAATTTTAGTTCAAGAAATTCATCATCGTGTAAAAAACAATTTACAAGTAATTAGCAGTCTGCTTAATTTACAAAGTAAAAAAATAAAAGATGCTGCTGCTTTAGAAGCTATTAAAGATGCCAAAAGCCGAATTAAAACAATGGCATTAATACATCAAAACTTATACCTTAAAGAAAATATTACCCACGTTAATACCAAAGAATATGTTGAACATTTGGTACATCATTTATTTTTGTTGTACCAATCGAATGAAAATGGTATTGCATTAGATCTTGAAGTTGATAATACTATTGCTATTAATGCAGATAGTTTGGTATCGTTAGGTTTAATTTTAAATGAGTTAATTAGTAATTCGTTAAAACATGCTTTTAGTAACAATAAAAATGGACGTATAGAAGTAATACTTAAAAAAGTGATGGAAAATGTTATGTTGCAAGTAAAAGATAATGGTATTGGGTTAGCAAAAAATTGGGATAAAAAATCAACAAGTTTGGGGTATCATATTATTTATTCCATTATTAGAAAAGTAAATGGCACTATTCATATCAATAACAATAATGGCACTACTGTTCAAATTATAGTTCATCAAAGTAAATTATCTTAATAAGTAAAATTAGTATGCAAACAAATAATATATCTTATTCTTAAAATATTATTGTTTTTAACCAATAATTCAACTAACTTAATAGTATCAATTGTTGTAGCAGCTTTAAACAACTGCAATTCTTAATTAAAAATCCAACTATGAGTGCGATTAGAGTATTAGTGGTAGAAGATAATCCGTTAATTGCAGCCGATATTGAACAATGTTTAACCAATATTAATTTTCGTATAGTGGCCACTGCTTTTACGGTAAACGAAGCTATTAGCGAGTTAGCTGCCAATACCCCCGATATTGTTTTATTAGATATTAATTTGGGAGAAGAAAGAGATGGAATTGATATTGCCAAAATAATAGCCGAAAAATATAAGATACCTTTTATTTACAT
>JAKAJX010000070.1 GCA_021824855.1 Bacteroidota bacterium
AACCCCAATTGTATGCTTTAATAGATAAGCATCCTAACCCCAGAGAAGTATATACCAATTATTTGTTGGAAAATGGAGAAGCCGATGCAAAAGAATTGGCCAAAGAAATGGAAAAAAAGTTTTGGGCTGATTTGCAAGAGCGTTTAGATGAAATAAAACAAAATCCGCTTCCTTATAAATATCAAGCACCCGAATTGGCATGGAAAAGCTTGCGTAGAGCTACCATAAACGATTTCGATTTTTCTCCCGATACTTCTTTGCCCGAATTGGAAATTAGAAAATTATTTAAAGGAATAATGTCTTGGCCCAACGATTTTAAGCCTTTAAAAAAGATAGAAAAACTATTGCAAGAAAAAATAAAATTATTGGAAAATGAGCAAAAAATAGATTGGGCTACAGCAGAATTATTAGCTTATGCCTCTATCATTACAGAAGATAAAATTGTGCGTATGAGTGGGCAAGATGTGAAACGGGGTACTTTTTCTCATCGGCACGCTATTATGCGTGATGAGCTTACTAATAAAGGGTATAATCGATTAAAAAATTTACAAGAGCAACAAGAAAAATTTAGAATTTATAATTCTTTATTAAGTGAGTATGCGGTTCTTGGTTTTGAATACGGCTATGCTTTGGCTAATCCCAATGCATTGGTATTGTGGGAAGCACAGTTTGGAGATTTTAGTAATGGAGCACAAACCATGATTGACCAATTTATAGCGGCAGGCGAGCAAAAATGGAATCGTATGAATGGATTGGTAATGCTATTGCCACATGGTTACGAAGGGCAAGGCCCCGAACACAGCAGCGCCAGGTTAGAAAGATTTTTGCAATTATGTGCCGAATTAAATATGGTAATCACCAATATTACTACTGCGGCTAATTTATTTCATGTAATGAGAAGGCAATTAGCTTGGCCATTTAGAAAACCGCTTATTAATTTCTCGCCAAAAGCATATCTGCGTTATCCGGGAAGCTATAGTAATATTGCAGATTTTACAACAGGAAAATTTGAGGAAGTAATTGATGATTTTTTTATAAAAGATGCCGACAATGTTAAGAAGGTTTTATTCTGTTCCGGTAAATTATATTTTGAATTAGCAGAAAAACAATCTCACGAAAATGTAACCGATATAGCCATTATACGATTAGAGCAATTATATCCGCTTCCTCAAAAACAATTAGATGTGTTGCATAAAAAATATCATAAAGCAACATGGTTTTGGGTACAAGAAGAGCCTTTAAATATGGGTGCAGCTTCTTTCTTAAAAATGAATTTACAGCATATCAATTTTGGTGTAATTAGCAGAAATGCGAGTGCTGCAACTGCTACCGGCTATGCAAAAATTCATGCTCAAGAACAAAAAGAAATTATTGAAATGGCATTTGGAATTTAATTTGATAAAAGTAAAGTAGTATCAAAAAAATTGAAATAAGTATATGATAGATATTAAAGTTCCATCAGTTGGAGAATCCATCAGTGAAGTTACTTTATTGAAGTGGACAAAAAAGGAAGGTGACTATGTAGAAAGAGATGAAGTAATTGCTGAGTTGGAAAGCGAAAAAGCCACTTTTGAAGTAAATGCAGAAAGATCGGGCATTTTAAAAACTTTAGCTTCAGAAGGCGATACCATTCTTATTGGTGCTGTATTTGCTGCTATTGATGAAACTGCCGAGAAACCTGCTATTAGTGTAGTTATTGAAAATGAAAATCAAACAACTGAGATTGCTAAAAAATCCAATCTAGTTGTATCACACGAAGTGAAAGCAACGCCTGTTGCAAATGCAATTATTGCCGATAAAAAAGTAGAAATAGAGGCAATTACACCATCGGGGTATGGTGGAAAAATAATGAAGAATGATGTGTTACAAGCATTAAATCATCCTGGTAAAAAAGCATTTAATACAGAAGAATTATTTAGTAGAAATACACGTAAAGAGCGAATGAGTAATTTACGCAAAACTATTAGTCGCAGGTTAGTAGAGTCAAAAAATACTACAGCCATGCTTACAACATTTAATGAAGTAGACATGACTGCTATTATGGACATTAGAAAAAAGTATAAGGATAAATTTAAAGAACAGCATCAGGTAAATCTTGGCTTCATGAGTTTCTTCACTAAAGCATGTGCCATTGCTTTAAGTGAATGGCCAAGCGTGAATGCGTATATTGATGGAGATGAATTAATTTATCACGATTATGCCGATATTAGTATTGCTGTAAGTACACCAAGAGGATTAACTGTTCCGGTAATTAGAAACGTTGAAAGTCTTACTATGGCTGAAATTGAAAAAAAGGTAGTAGAACTTGCCAATAAAGCACGTGATAGTAAATTAACTGCCGAAGAGTTAACAGGTGGCACATTTACAATTACCAATGGCGGTGTGTTTGGAAGTTTAATGAGCACGCCAATTATTAATATTCCACAAAGTGCAATTTTAGGAATGCATAAAATTCAGGATAGGCCAATGGCTATTAACGGAAAAGTAGAAGTAAGGCCAATGATGTATGTAGCATTGAGTTATGATCATAGAATTATTGATGGAAGAGAAAGTGTTAGTTTTTTAGTGAGAGTAAAAGAATTATTGGAAAATCCTTCCTTGTTATTGTTTGGAAAAGATCCGGTAAAAGCATTGCTGGAACTATAGTTATGCATAACTTCAATCAGTTTAAAAACATTCTATGAAGAAGATAACTTTTACAAATGTTTTTTTATTAATTGTTGTTTACACAGTTGCGCAAACAAAATGCAATAATGGCCTTGAAATAAAAACCAATCTTCTAAATTTAGTTGCATTAGGTCCTTCTATTGGAATTGAATATAATTTGAAAAATGATTGGACTGGCATGCTATCATTAGCTTCCGGCAAACTTGATTATGGAGATTTTGGCGTTACTAATTATAAAACAGTAACGCTTGAATATAGAAAATACGGTCTTCATAATACGATGTTTGTTGGTCCATATTTAAAAAATATTCAGAAAAGAGTATTCAGAGATGAAGTTGTTAGTAGCAGTACTGCAATTCCATTTAGTATCATCAATAAAAGAGATTTTATTGGCAATGGATTATCTGCAGGGGCAACATTTGGTTTTAAATTCCTGCTGTATAGTAATTTTTCGCTTGAATTGAATTCTCAAATTGGGGTAGGTCGTTATTATCAAATGAACGATAATACCGGCAATCTTCCTTCAGGAACTTATTTAGATGCAAGGCTTGGTTTATGGTTGGGCTTTAAGTTTTGATTGTGTAATTTTATTTAATGATTTTTCGTTTTCAATCTTATTTTAATACAGCTATTAGTTTAATAAAATTGTACGATGGTTCTGTTCCGTTGGTCCATTTTTTAAAACAATATTTTGCTCAGCATAAAAAACATGGATCGAAGGATAGAAAATTTATCACTCATTTTTGTTATTGTTATTATCGTTTAGGTCATGCTTTGAAAGAGTTGCCTATTGAAGAAAAATTAAAAGCCGCTCTATTTCTTTGCAATAATGAAGCGGGCGATTTATATATTTTATTTCATGAAGATTGGCTGAATAATTGGAAAGATAATTTACACGGCAGAATTGATTTTATACAAAATAGATATGCTGATTTTTTAGTTGAAAATATTTTTCCATGGAAGGTTGAATTGAGTAAAACTATTGATGCTAAAGCGTTTGCTGCTTCTCATCTTATTCAGCCTAACTTGTTTTTACGTATCAGACCAAATGTAGAAAAAGTTGTGCTGCATAAATTACAGGAAGCAAATATTTCTTTTCAACAAGTATCATCTTCTTGTTTGGCATTGCCCAACACTAGCAAAATTGATAGCATTATAGATGTAGATAATGAAGCGGTTGTACAAGATTATTCGTCTCAGCGAATTGAAGAATTTCTTCAACTCATCAAGTATCACTCATCACTTAAAACCTCTGTTTGGGATTGTTGTGCAGCCAGTGGCGGTAAATCTATTTTAGTAAAAGATGTTTTGAATAATATAGAACTAACGGTAAGCGATATACGTTCTTCTATTCTACAAAATTTGAGAAAAAGATTCGAAAAAGCAGGAATAAAAAAGTATCATTCGTTTGTTGCAGATATTGCTACTTCAATATCTCATCTTTCACTTTCTGCGTTTAATATGATACTTTGTGATGTGCCCTGCAGTGGAAGTGGAACATGGGGAAGAACACCGGAACAATTGTATTTTTTTAATGAAGATACAATTCAAGAATATGCAATGTTGCAGAAAAAAATTATCAGTAATACTATTCCATATTTAAATAAAAACGGATTTTTTTTATACATTACTTGTTCTGTTTTTAAAAAAGAAAATGAAGAAAATGTAGCGTATATACAACAACATTTCAATCTTGAATTAATAGAACAAAAACTATTAATTGGGTACGATAAAAAAGCCGATTCTATGTTTATGGCTTTGTTTAAAAATAGGAGCACTATTGATTCATCAGTTCCTGAAACAAATTAATATATTCTCCTACGTGAAAGCCATCCATTAATGCATGATGTACATGTACAGACATTGGCATTGTTTTTTTACCATTTATTTCAGTCATTTTTCCAAATGAAATTTTAGGAATGGAATCTTTAAATGAAAAGCTTCTGGCATGAGATAATGCAGTAAAATTAATCCATGGAATAGACGAGTAATGAATTACATTTTCGCTGGTATTCATTGCTTCTAATCCTTCCGAGCATTGTACTCTTTCAATTTCTTTTTTGGCATTAATTTTAAATGTATCAAATGAAGCGTTATATATAATATTCGAAAAACCAAATGTTCCGTTAGGGCGATTGATTGTAGCCGAAGCATTAATAAATGAATGAATGATTACTTCTTCATTATCAATTCTGTATCTAAAAGGTTCAATTAAATTAGCCGCATGAATAGAATGAAATAAGTAATATAGAAAAAATGATTCCTGCATTTCTTTAGCTTTGGCATACGCAATAGTGCAGTCGATATTTGTACAAATTCCAAAAAAAGGTTCTTCGAATTGGTTAAAAAAATAAAAATGATCTTTTCTATTCCAGCTATCGATGTTTAATTTTTGTTTCATGTAAGCAAGTAAGGTAAAATTTCTTTGATGTGTTGAATATGTTTAAAATGCTCGTGTTGTATATGTAATTCAACTTTTTCTAAACTCCAGGTGGTATGATAGGGAACATGAACACCATGTCCGCCAATATTCAGCACGGGCAATATATCAGATTTAATAGAATTTCCAATCATCATAAATTCATTGGGTTCAATATCTAAATGCGTAATTAATTTTAAATAATCGGATTCTGCTTTATCCGACATGATTTCTATGTGATGAAAATAATGTTCTAATCCCGATTTTTTTAATTTTCTTTCCTGATCTAATAAATCGCCTTTGGTGGCAACTACTAATTTATATTTTTCTTTTAGTGTTTGTAATACTTCTTCAACGCCTCCTAAAATTTCAATTGGTTTTTGTAATAATTCTTTTCCTAATAAAACTATTTTTTCAATAACCTCAATTGGAATAGCTTTATTCGATACTCTTAGTGCGGTTTCAATCATTGATAGTGTAAATCCTTTTACGCCATAGCCATATAAATTAATATTTTGAATTTCGGTTTGCAGCAATTCTTTCGAAATAGAATGATGTGGCAAATAGTCTTCTAATAAATTGCAGAATTTACTTTCTATTTCTTGAAAATAAGGTTCATTAATCCACAATGTATCGTCTGCATCAAAGGCAATTACTTTAATCGGCATAAGTATTATTTAATAGTAGAAAAGATAATTATTTAAACAATATGGCAAATGCTTATAGAAGAGAACCTTTTTGAATAATTCCACCTCCAATTACATCATTTCCTTCGTAAAAAACAGCACTTTGTCCGGGAGCAATGGCTTTTACATTTTCGTAAAATATGGCTTTAAGTCCGTTATCGGTATTATACAAATTGCTTAAGGCGCCATTATCTTTATAACGAATTTTAGTTATTGCTTCCATACCATCGGTAATTCCTTCATATTTTATCCAATTAAGCTTTGATATTAAAATAGTATTTTGATTAAGATCAGATTCATCGCCTAAAACAACAATATTTTTTTCCGGATCAATGGCAGTTACATACGCCGGTTTGCCCAGCGCAATATCTAATCCTTTGCGTTGCCCAATAGTATAAAAAGGATAACCTTTGTGCTTACCTAATTTTTTTCCTTTAGTATCAATAAACCAACCACCATTTACTTTTTGTTCCAATCCATCTACACGTCGTTTTAAAAAACCTCTATAATCATTGTCGGGAACAAAACATATTTCATAGCTCTCACTTTTCTTTGCAAGTTCCGGATAACCCATTTCGTGTGCCATTTGCCGAATAGCAGTTTTCCGATATTTACCTAATGGCATAATTGTTCTACTTAATAATTCCTGATCTAAACCCCATAAAACATAGCTTTGATCTTTGGTTGCATCTAATCCTTTACTTATCACATAGCGACCATTTTGGTGTTTGGTTACTTCTGCATAATGCCCTGTTGCAATATAATCGCAATTCAATGCATTAGCTCGTTTTAACAATGCTCTCCATTTAATATGCGTATTGCACATGACACATGGATTAGGAGTTCGGCCTGCTAAATATTCTTCAACAAAATTTTCAATTACAAAATCGCCAAATTCTTCGCGTATATCTAAAATAAAATGAGGAAACCCATTATCAACGGCTGCTTGTCTTGCATCGTTAAATGAGTCAAGATTACAACAGCCTGTTTCTTTGCTGCTGCTGCCGCTACTTGCATAATCCCATGTTTTCATGGTAATTCCAATTACTTCATATCCTTCGTTATGTAGCATTAAGGCTGTAACGGTACTATCAATACCACCACTCATTGCTACCAAAACTTTTCCTTTACGACTCATCTTAAATAACTTTACAATGTGCAAAGATACTTGAAAGCTTAAAGTTATTATCTGAACTAGATAATTGATATTTGCGAAGGAAGGAATTTATAAAAGGTATATTTAAAAATGGGTGTTTTTCTATTATAGAAACCAAGCTTATTTTGTAGTTTTCCTTCTAGTTTTAAGAATATAAAATTATAGTTATGATTAAACTTCAAGTTATTGGCAATCTTGGAAAAGATGCTATTGTTAGCAATGTAAATGGAAAAAGTGTAATTAATTTTACAGTTGCACATACAGAAAAGTATAAAGATGCACAGGGCAATCAAAAAGATAAAACTATATGGGTAGATTGTTCTTATTGGACAGATAGAACTGCCATTGCTCCTTATTTAAAAAAGGGCACACAGGTTTATGTAGAAGGTGCACCCGATGTAAGAACCTATACTACGCAAGATGGCAGACAAGGGGCATCTATTACTTTGCGTATTGCCAATGTTCAATTATTAGGCTCTAAAAGCAATGAGGGAAGTAATACGCAGCAAAATTCTAACTATACAACTGCTTCGGTACAAGTAGCTGCGGAAACTACGGAGCCTTTAGACGATTTACCTTTTTAAAATAAATTATATCAATTAAAAGCTGAACGATACTATCGTTCAGCTTTTTTTATTGTTTAGTTTTATCTTGCAGTATGCAAAAAATATTTTCGTATAACCAACTATACCAATTCTGTCATACTATCTTTTTAAAAATAGGCTGTAATACCAACGATGCAACTACTGCTACAAAAGTTTTACTCAATGCAGATTTGAGAGGAATTGATAGTCATGGTATTGCTCGATTGAGCGGATATGTTCGTTTATGGGAAGCAAAACGAATTAATGCTACTCCACAAATAAAAATTATTCACGAAACACCTTCTACAGCCACTGTTGATGGAGATGAAGGATTAGGATTAGTGGTGGCTCCTCATGCCATGCAAATTGCAATAAATAAAGCTAAAAATGTAGGAACAGGATGGGTGAGTGTTTGCAACAGCAATCATTTTGGCATTGCAGGTTATCATGCAATGATGGCATTAGAATTTGATATGATGGGTATTGCAATGACCAATGCCAGTGCATTGGTAGCACCTACTTTTTCTATAGAGCGAATGTTAGGCACCAACCCAATAGCTGTGGCTATTCCGGCTAAAAATCAACCCGCTTTTGTGGCAGATTTTGCCACCACCACAGCAGCTAATGGTAAATTGGAAATTTTACAACGAAAAAATGCCGATGCACCCGTAGGCTGGGTACAAGATGCAGAAGGACTTTCTTCTACCGATGCCAATATTTTAAAAAAGAAAGGTGCCTTATTGCCTTTAGGAACCGATAGAGAACATGGCTCGCATAAAGGATATGCTTTGGGAAGTATTGTAGATATATTTTCCGGCGTATTAAGTGGTGCATCTTATGGACCTTGGGTTCCACCTTTTCCCGCTTATGTGCCTATGCCCGAATATCAGCCGGGGAAAGGATTAGGACATTTCTTTGGAGCTATACGCATTGATGCTTTTCGTTCGGCTAATGAATTTAAAGAACACATGGATAATTGGATTGAGCAATTTAGAAAGGCGAAACCTGCCAAAGGATTTGATAAAGTATTAATTCCGGGCGATCCTGAAAGAGAAACTGAAATACTAAGGAGAAAGGAAGGAATTCCAATAGTAGAGAGTGTTGTAGAAGATTTAAAATTAGTAGCAGAGAAATTCAAAGTGTTGTTATAAATAACTTGAGTGCAACTACTTCTTATCCACTTATGAAAAATAAAGCAGTAATTTTTTATATACTCATCAATAGTTTTTTCTTTATTAATGCATTCACTCAATTCGTTAGTAAAGAGCACCGAGCTACTTTGGGCCAACTCTCAAAATATTTAAATGAAAAAAAGTGGAATGAATTATTTCCGCATAGAAGTGGTTTTACTAAAACTGCAAAGCAGAATGATTTTTATTCTTTTCAAGCTTTTCAGCAAGCAGCAAAATATTTTCCTACTTTTTTAGCCGAAGGCAATGAAGAAACTCAAAAACGTGAGCTGGCAGCATTTTTAGCAAATATTGCTTTAGAAACAAGTGGTGGTTGGAAAGATGCACCCGATGGCTATTATAAATGGGGTTTATATTTTTTAGATGAAAAAGGATGCGAAATGGGCTGTTATCAATACTCCGATACCGGTAAGAAGAAATATGCTCCAGTAAAAAATATTTCTTATCATGGTCGTGGTCCCATACAACTAAGTTGGAACTATAATTACGGGCAGTTTAGCGAACTGTATTTTGGTAATAAAGATACTTTACTGCTTCATCCGCAAATATTAACCGAAAATGCTATTGTTTCTTTTGCATCGGCTATATGGTTTTGGACAACCGCTCAGTTGCCTAAGCCATCTTGCCACGATATTATTTGTAATAAATGGCAACCCACTGCTGCCGATTCTGCTGCTAACCGATTACCCGGGTTTGGTGCCATAATTAATGTGATTAATGGGGGAGTAGAGTGTGGTAATAAACAAAACGAAAAAACAACATATCGGTACAACTATTATTTATATTTCTGTAAATATTTTAAAGTTAATCCGGGTAATAACGTAACCTGTTCTTCGCAAAAGCCATTTGGTACATAACAATTAATTTCAATAGTAATAAGCAATATAACTCTGTTATGGCTGAATGAAGAGACAAATGTACAAGTGAGTAACACAACCAAAGCTGCACAATGTGGCTAACGTTTGTTCACTAAATTATCTGCAATTTTTATGCATTCTGCCTTTACCTTTGCACCTCAAAAATTGTATTCGGTATGAAAATTATGAAATTCGGCGGAACCAGTGTGGGCAAGCCCGAACGTATGCACGAAGTAGCACAATTAATTACTAAAGATGCATCACCCAAAATAGTAGTATTAAGTGCCCTTAGCGGAACAACTAATTCTTTGGTTGAAATTAGCAATTACTTATCAACCGGTAATAGAATTTCTGCTAAAGCAAGTATTGATAAATTAGAAGCTCATTATCGAAAGTTTATTACCGAGTTAGTGAAAGGAGAAAACTTTCAATCGAAAGCCAACTCAATAGTATCGGAGCATTTCGAATTTTTAAATATCATTTTACGAATTTCATTTAGCGATGCGTTGAATAAAGATATTTTGGCGCAAGGCGAATTGATGAGTACTAAACTGTTTTGTGTTTATTTAGAAGAAAAAGGAATAGATCATTTGTTACTGCCTGCTTTAGAGTTTATGAGTATTGATGCAAATGAAGAACCTGCTTTTAGTTCTATTCAAACAAAACTTCATGCTTTATTGCAACATCATAGCGATAAAAAACTATTTATCACGCAAGGATATATTTGTAAAAATGCAA
>JAKAJX010000053.1 GCA_021824855.1 Bacteroidota bacterium
CCCGAAGAAGCATGGCCTACACAAGTAACGAAAACTGAAAGCGAAGAAGTAAAATTAAGCTTTGAAAAAGGAGAGTTGAAAACAATTAATGATACACAATTCTCTCATCCAACAGAAGCAATTCAATATTTACAAACATTAGCCGGACCTTATGGTATTGGAAGAGATATTCATGTGGGCGATACCATCATCGGCATTAAAGGTCGTGTTGGCTTTGAAGCCGCAGCACCAATGGTTATTTTAAAAGCGCATCATGCTTTGGAAAAACATGTGCTAACCAAATGGCAATTAAATTGGAAAGATCAATTATCGCTATTTTATGGCAACTGGTTGCATGAAGGACAAATATTAGACCCGATAATGAGAGATATAGAAACATTTTTTAAAAGCTCGCAAGAACAAGTTACCGGCGATGTATTTGTTTTATTAAAACCATATCACTTTCAAATAATTGGTATTGAAAGTAAGTTTGATTTAATGAGTAGCAAGTTTGGTAAATATGGAGAAATGAATACAGGATTTACAGGAAATGATGTTAGAGGTTTTAGTAAAATTTTTGGCAACCAAACTGTTATTTATACGAAAGTAAAAGAAAGTAATGAGTGATAAGTTTAGGTATTAAGTTAAAAGCTTGTACTTACAACTTACAACATAAAACTTATAACTTATGATTAAAGTAGGAATTATAGGCGGTGCGGGTTATACCGGAGGAGAATTAATTAGGCTACTAATTAATCACCCACAAGTAACTATTGCATTCATTAATAGTACCAGCAATGCTGGAAATGATATAAGCAAAGTTCATACAGATTTACTTGGAGAAACCGAATTAAAATTTACAACAGAGTTAAGCAACGATATTGATGTTTTGTTTTTATGTGTGGGTCATGGTGAAGCAAGAAAGTTTTTAGAAGCTAACGCTATTGATGAAAAAATAAAGATCATTGATCTTTCGCAAGATTTCAGATTACATCATACATCCAACATCGGATATCGAACATTTATTTATGGCCTTCCCGAATTAAATAAAACAAAAATCCAATCCGCCAATAATATTGCCAATCCGGGTTGCTTTGCTACAGCTATTCAATTAGGATTACTGCCACTTGCCAATGCAGGCATATTAGGAGACATTTATACAACTGGAATTACAGGAAGTACAGGTGCAGGACAAAGTTTAAACAACACATCGCACTATAGTTGGAGAGCCAATAATATTTCTGCTTACAAAACTTTACAGCATCAACATATAAAAGAAATACATGAAAGTTTAATTCAGTTACAAGATAATGATGGCTTGCATGTTCATTTTGTTCCATGGCGTGGCAATTTTACGAGAGGCATTTATGTTACATCAATTGTTGATACGTCATTACCATTAGAAGAAGTAATACAAATTTTTAAAGAATATTATAAATATGCAGCATTTACACATGTTAGTGATACAATGATAGATTTGAAGCAAGTAGTGAATACCAATAAATGTTTCATCCATATTGAAAAACAAGGCAATAAAATTGCTATTCATTCGGCAATAGATAATTTACTAAAAGGTGCATCGGGGCAAGCTGTACAAAATATGAATTTATTATTTGGATTAGAAGAAACAACAGGTTTACAACTTAAAGCGTCAGGGTTTTAAGTTGTAAGTATTAAGTTATAAGTATGCAGAACTATAAAGATTTAAAAGTTTGGGGAAAAGCACATCTCTTTACATTAGATGTATATGAGGCAAAAAAATTATTTCCTAAAGAAGAACTCTACAGCTTAACAAATCAACTGCGAAGATCCGCATCTTCTATTCCTGCAAATGTTGCGGAAGGATGTGGTAAAAACACTAATGCTGAGTTTGCACATTTTTTAAATATTGCTTTGGGTTCTGCTAATGAAGCTGAATACTTTTTAATACTTAGCAAAGACTTAAATTATTTAACAGAAGAAAAATTTCATACTCTATATAATATTATTAATGAAGTAAAAGGTATGTTGATTGCTTTAATAAATAAAGTAAGAACATCACCAACTACTTAAAACTTACTACTTAAAACTTATGAATTTATTTAACGTTTATCCGCTTAACAACATCACCATTACAAAAGCACAAGGAAGTTATGTGTGGGACGAAAATGGTGTGCAGTATTTAGATATGTATGGTGGTCATGCAGTAATTAGTATTGGTCATACGCATCCGCATTGGGTAAAAAGTATTGAAGACCAATTAGAAAAAATTGGATTTTATTCCAACTCTGTAATCATTCCAATTCAACAACAATTAGCAGAGAAATTAGGAAAGATAAGTGGAAAAGAAGATTACCAATTATTTCTTTGCAATAGTGGCGCCGAAGCCAATGAAAATGCATTAAAGCTTGCATCATTTCATACCGGAAGAAAAAAAATTGTGGCTTTTTCAAAATCATTTCATGGAAGAACTTCGTTGGCTGTTGCAGCAACCGATAATAAATCGATAGTGGCACCGGTAAACGAAACCGATAATGTAATCTTTCTTCCTTTTAATGATGAAAAAGCATTGCAACAATATTTTAATAATTTCGGTGAAGAAGTAGCTGCAGTAATTGTTGAGGGGATTCAGGGTGTTGGCGGTATTAATATTGCCAACGAATCTTTCTTGCAATTAATAAGAAAATTGTGTACCCAATATAATTGTGTTTACATTGCCGATAGTGTACAATGTGGTTATGGAAGAAGTGGAAAATTTTTCTCTCACGATTATGCCGGTGTTAATGCCGATATTTATACCATGGCAAAAGGTATGGGCAATGGTTTTCCTGTTGGTGGTATTTTAATTGCCCCACATATTAAACCTAAGTACGGATTGTTAGGAACAACATTTGGTGGTAATCACCTAGCATGTGCTGCTGCTTTAGCCGTATTAGAAGTAATAGAAAAAGAGAATTTAATTGAAATGGCTAAACAACGCGGCATGTATTTAATGAATAAATTAAAAGCAATTGATACCATAAAAAATGTTCGTGGTAAAGGTTTAATGATTGGCTTTGATGTTCCGGAAACAATAAAAGATTTAAAAAATAAATTACTATTCGATTATAATATTTTTACCGGCGAAGCAAAACCAAATGTAATACGGTTACTGCCTTCATTAGCTTTATCAAGAAAACAAGCAGATGAATTTTTAGAAGCATTGAATGAAGCAATTGCAGCAGTAAAAACACCAAATCTTAAAGAAAAAGTAGAAAAAGTTGCTGAATAATGTTTCAATTGTACAAGTGTGCGACGCAAGAAAGATGAGCAATAGTATAAAAGTTGGAAACAAAATTTAAATACTATAAAATAATTTCTTTTAAGTATTGAAAAATGAAACAATTTATTTCTGTTCATGATGTACTTACTCCTTCTTCTGAAGGATTGAGCGAAGCTATTAACAATTTAATAGAAAAGGCATTGGCATATAAACTGAATCCCTTTGCCGATAAGGCTTTGGGAACAGGCAAAAGAATGGGATTAATATTTTTAAATCCGAGCTTACGCACAAGATTAAGTACACAAGTTGCTGCAAGTAATTTAGGAATGGAAGCAATTATTTTTAATGTTGATAAAGAAGGTTGGGCTTTAGAATTTGAAGAAGGTGCCATTATGAGTGGTAATACAGTTGAGCATATTAAAGATGCAGCACCTATTCTCGGAAAATATTTTGACTTATTGGCTATTAGAACCTTTCCATCTTTAAAAAATAAAGAAGAAGATTGTAGTGAATTATACATTAATCAATTTATAAAATATGCGGGTGTACCTGTAGTTAGTTTGGAAAGTGCTACTCGCCATCCTTTACAATCATTAACAGATATTATTACTATTCAGGAATATTTAAAAACTCAGCAACTACATCATAAAAAGCAAAAGCCAAAAATTGTTCTTACATGGGCACCACATGTAAAACCATTGCCACATTGTGTTGCCAATAGTTTTGCTGAATGGATGAATGCTTGGGGAGTTGGCGAGTTTGTAATTACGCATCCACAAGACTATGAATTAGATGAAAAATTTACGAAAGGAGCTACTATTACTTATAACCAAGATGAAGCATTAAAAAATGCAGATTTTATTTATGTAAAAAATTGGAGCACCTATACCGATTATGGTAAAATGTATGAGAATGATCCTGAATGGATGTTAACTAATGAAAAATTAGCACTCACAAATAATGCAAAAGTGATGCATTGTTTACCAGTGAGAAGAAATGTAGAATTGAGTGATGAAATATTAGACGGGCCAAACAGCATTGTTACACAGGAAGCCGGAAACCGTGTATGGGCGGCACAAGCAGTGCTTTCGGAAATTTTGAATGCTAAATGATGAATGTTGAATGGAGAAGTTATTTGTTATAAAAATTGGTGGAAATATTATTGATGATGAAATAAAATTTTCTTCATTCCTGCAATCATTTGCCGGTGTTGAAGGGAAAAAAATATTGGTGCATGGCGGCGGAAAATTGGCTACTAAATTAGCCAATCAATTAGGCATTACACAACAAATGATTGATGGCAGAAGAATTACAGATGCCGAAACTTTGAAGATCGTAACAATGGTTTATGCCGGTTATATTAATAAAAATATTGTAGCACAATTACAATCGTTTGGTTGCAATGCCATGGGACTATGCGGTGCCGATGGTACTGTTATTAAAGCACATCAAAGAATTCACCCAACAATAAACTATGGCTTTGTTGGCGATGTAGATGCAGTTAATTCAACTTTACTAAAAAGTTTGTTAGATCAAAATATGGCCATTGTTATAGCACCGATAACTGTTGATGTAAACGGACAATTACTAAATACCAATGCCGATACTATTGCACAAGAAACTGCAAAAGCATTAAGTAGTATGTATCATGTTGAATTGATTTATTCATTCGAAAAAAGTGGTGTATTGCTGGATGTGGATGATGAAGCAAGTGTAATTGCAACAATTGATCCTTCAACGTATAAAACACTGAAAGAGGAAAAGAAAATATTTGAAGGCATGATACCCAAGCTGGATAACGCTTTTGCAGCATTGCAAAACGGTGTAAAAAAAGTTGTTATTGGCAAGGCCGAAGAATTAGATCAATTAATTTCCGGTAATTCCGGTACAAGCATCATTCAATGAACGATCAAGAATTAAATATTTTATTCACTGATGCGATTAACTTATTAAAAAAGTTAATCACTACTCCATCATTAAGCAAAGAAGAAGAAGAAACTGCAGAAATTATTCAGCTATTTCTTGAGTCGAAAGGAGTTACTACACATCAGTACCTCAATAACATTTGGGCTAAAAATAAATATTTCAATCCCAATAAACCTACAATACTATTAAACTCTCATCACGATACAGTAAAGCCTAATAAAGCATATACTTTAAATCCTTTCGATCCAATTATAAAAGACGGAAAATTATTTGGTTTGGGAAGTAATGATGCAGGTGGCTGTTTAGTTTCATTAATTGCAACTTTTCTTCATTTTCATAAACAAGAAAATTTAAACTATAACATCCTCATTGCAGCTACTGCAGAAGAAGAAATTAGTGGTTCGAACGGTGTTGAAATATTGTTACCTCGCTTGCCTAAAATAGAATTTGGCATTGTTGGAGAACCCACATTGATGAATATGGCATTAGCCGAAAAAGGCTTGCTGGTATTGGATTGTGTGGCACACGGCATACCCGGACATGCTGCCAGGGAAGAAGGCGAAAATGCTTTATACAAAGCAGTAAAAGACATTGAATGGTTTATGAATTATAGGTACGATAAAGTTTCTGATTTATTAGGACCCATGAAGATGAGTGTTACCATTATCAATGCCGGCTCGCAACATAATGTAGTGCCAAGTGAATGTAAATTTACCGTTGACGTTCGTGTAAACGAATTGTATTCATTCGAAGAAGTATTAGACATTATCAAATCAAATATTGTGAGTGATGTAATTCCAAGAAGTTGTCGTTTGCGTTCAACATCAATTCCTATCGAACATCCATTAATTCAATCGGGATTACAATTAGGCAGAACCTACTATGGATCTCCAACAACAAGCGATAAGGCTTTGATGAATTTTCCAACATTAAAAATGGGACCGGGAGATAGTGCAAGAAGTCATACCGCAGATGAGTTTGTTTATATTGATGAAATAAAAAATGGAATTGATTTGTATATTCAATTACTTAACAACGTAGTTTATTAAACTATTGCATAATGAAACTCTGGCAAAAAAATAAAGCATCATTAAAAGAAGTTGAACATTTTACAGTGGGCAACGATCGTGAAATGGATTTGTATTTAGCCGCTTTTGATGTATTGGGTTCTTTGGCACATACAACTATGCTGGAATCTGTTGGATTATTAACGAAAGAAGAATTGATTGTTTTAAAAGAAGAACTACAAAATATTTATCATCAAATTAAAAGAGGAGATTTTACATTACAGGATGATGTAGAAGATATTCATTCACAAGTTGAACTATTACTTACTAAAAAGTTAGGCGATGTTGGCAAAAAAATTCATAGTGCAAGAAGCAGAAACGATCAAGTTTTAGTTGATATAAAATTATTTTTAAGAAATGAGTTAGAAGAATTAGTAAACGAAATTCAACCATTCTTTCAATTACTCATTCAGCAAAGTGAAAAGTATAAAAACGCTTTATTGCCCGGCTATACACATTTACAGTTAGCCATGCCATCATCATTCGGTTTATGGTTTGGTGCTTATGCCGAAAGTTTGGTTGATGATGTTATTACCTTACAATCGGCTTATAAAATTGTAAATAAAAATCCTTTAGGAAGTGCTGCCGGATATGGATCTTCATTTCCTATCAACAGAAAATTAACTACACAATTATTAGGATTTGAAGAATTAAATTATAACGTAGTATATGCTCAAATGGGCAGAGGAAAAACGGAAAGAATAACGGCTCAAGCATTAGCTAATGTTGCCGATACATTGGCAAAATTAAGTATGGACATGTGTTTGTACTTAAACCAAAATTTCGATTTTGTTTCTTTTCCAACAGAACTTACAACAGGCAGCAGTATTATGCCGCACAAAAAAAATCCGGATGTATTCGAATTAATTCGTTCAAAATGTAATGCTATCAAAGCTTTGCCGAACGAGATTATGATGATGACAACGAATTTGCCAAGTGGTTATCACAGAGATTTACAATTACTAAAAGAACATTTATTTCCGGCATTTCAAACATTAAAAGATTGTTTACAAATGGCAACTTTAATGTTGAGTAATATTTCTGTAAAAGAAAATATTTTAACTGATGATAAATATAAATATGCTTTTAGCGTTGAAGAAGTAAATAAATTAGTATTACAAGGCATGCCATTTAGAGATGCTTATAAAAAAGTTGGATTAGACATTGAATCGGGAAAATTTGCTTATACAACAACCATTTTGCATACACATGAAGGAAGCATTGGTAACCTTTGTAACGATAAAATTGAAATTGCTATGCACCATATTATTGCATTGTTTCAGTTTGAAAAAGTAAACATTGCAATTGAAAATTTAATACACTAAAATTTATACTACCATCAAAAATTAAATTACATGAAAAAATATTTATTACTACTGATTTTGATTAGCACAACGGTAACAGCAACAATAGCCCAAACAAAAAAATTAACATCAAAACCAGCTACAAAAAATAGCACTGCCAATAACTTAAAGAACTTAAAAGATAGCAGTAGTTATGCATTGGGTATTAATATGGCACGTTCTTTACAATCGCAATATTTATCTACGCTAAATTTTACACTTTTTGAAAAAGGAATGAAAGATGCCTTAGAAAATAAAAAGATACATTTTACCGAACAAGAAATTACCGCTACTATTAACAAATACCTGCAACTAATGAATAGCCAAAAAGCAAAAATTGCAAAAGAAGCAGGAAAGAAATTTTTAGCATTAAATGCAAAACGAAATGGAGTAATTTGCTTACCCGATGGCTTACAATACGAAATACTTAAAGCCGGAACTGATTCTGTAAAACCTACCTTAAACGATAGAATAAAATGCCATTACCGCGGAACATTAATTGACGGAACCGTTTTTGACAGCTCAATTGACAGAGGAGAACCTATTACTTTCCCGCTAAGAGGTGTTATTAAAGGATGGCAAGAAGCTTTACAATTAATGACAGTTGGCAGCAAATGGAAAATATATTTACCCTCGTCACTTGCCTACGGAGATAATGAAGCCGGCGATAAAATTACGCCCGGAACTACTTTAATTTTTGAAGTTGAATTATTGGGTATTGAAAAATAATTGCCTACCGCTTTAACAGCAATAATTTTTATTTTAAATAGTTGTAACCTTTAATAAAAGTTTTTCGTTCAATTCAAAACGCCTGTTTATGAAATGGAAATTTTTATTTTCAACAGTAATTATTGCATCGGCTATTTCTGGTACTTTTTTAATACCAAAAGTGAAGAAATTGTATGCTTTACCCAAAGCAAAAAAAACTTGCAAACACGCCAATAGCATAAAGAAAGCATCTATTAACAGCGAATATTTTTTACTCAATCCTCCCGACAGGCTTATTGCTCGCTTATAAATTATAATCCTGCTTTATTGCAGGATTTTTTTTCTTTGCAGTTGTAACAAAATTCTTTGTAGAACGTATTACTTAAAAAGAAAAATACTTAAACATATTTTAGCTGCTTAATGACGGAGAAAGAATATAACGACTGTGTAACACAATATGCCGATAATGTATATCGGTTTATTGTAAAAAATCTTCGCAATGAAGAAGATGCAAAAGATGTGGTACAAACATCTTTTGAGAAGTTATGGATTAACCGTAAAACAGTAGAATATGTAAAATCAAAATCTTTTCTATTTACTGTTGCTTATCACCAAATGATTGACCACATTAGAAAAACAAAAAGAATAAGCTTACAAGAAAATTTTGTTGAAACAACAAAAATAGAATACCCCGAAAATTCTTCTGCCAAAAGAATTTTACAAGAAGCGGTAAACAGATTAAACGAAACACAAAAAAGTTTAATTATGTTAAAAGATTATGAAGGATACAGTTATCAGGAAATAGGAGAAATTACGGGATTAAATGCCAGTCAGGTGAAGGTTTATTTGCATAGAGCCCGATTGGTTTTAAGAGAGTATATAGTTAGACCAGAAAATATTGTATAAATGAATATTAACAGACATAATTACGAAGAATATTTTTTGTTATATGCAGATGGGGAATTATCTGCAATACAAAAAACGTCTGTTGAGCATTTTATAGCAGCAAATCCAGATTTAGAGCAAGAATTAATTTTACTATTAAATAGCAAAATACCAATTGATACTACAGTTTCTTTTTCGCATAAGCATTTACTATATAAATCACAAATAGAAAATATTTCATTAGAAAATATGGAAGAATCGTTACTTCTATATATTGATGACGAATTAAATGAAACCGACAAAGCAAAAACAGAATTACTTATTCGTCAAAATACAAACGTACAAGAATCACTTTCTATATTTCAAAAAACTAAATTAGAAAAGGAATCAATTATTTTTCCAGATAAAAAATATCTCTATAAAAAAGATACGCCTGTTATTGGCATAGTATGGAAAAATATATTGGCAGCGGCTGTTATTATTGGATGCCTTGTTCTTGCATGGAATATTTTTAAACCTACAAAAGAAACCTTATCGAATAACCTGGCAGTAGTTGCTAAAAACAATAGCGCACCAAATTTCAATCAACAACAATTATCTACAAAAACTATTGTTAGTGCAACGAACAATAGTAAAGAAAATGACATAAAACCATCTATTTCAACCAATAAAAAAACTAATAGCATAAAGAATCCATTTCGTAATAATCGTACAAATAAACCAGAATCAATTATTACTACCAATATGCAAATAGTTTCTTCTGAAAAAGCGATTAACCAAACTATTGCTTTATCAACCCACTATGAAAAAATAGAAAGTTTAAAAAACAATGAACCAACTTATACAAATTCTTCATTAAAAGAGAAAGGCGATTTAATAGCTCAGCAAACAGTATATAAAACCTTAGATACGGATGAAGAAGAAAACACCAATAACGTTTACATTGGAAATATAAAAGTAAATAAAACGAAACTTAAAGGATTTATGAGAATGGCTAAAGGCCTATTTTCTTCCAACAACAACGAAGAAGATAAAATAGCAATCGCCAGCTTTACAATATCAAAATCATTAAAATAAATTAATACTACCGTGTATGAAAAGAGTTATAATTATTGCA
>JAKAJX010000015.1 GCA_021824855.1 Bacteroidota bacterium
ATTTGTGAGCAACACGCTGTTACATTAAGTGCCGGTATGGCAACACAAGGATTAAAAGTATTTTGCAATATTTACTCCTCATTTATGCAACGTGCCTTCGATCAGGTAGTGCATGATGTAGCCATCCAAAAATTACCTGTCATATTTTGCTTAGATAGAGCAGGATTAGTTGGAGATGATGGTCCTACCCATCACGGGAATTATGATATAGCCTATTTTCGTTGTATCCCCAACATGATTATCAGTGCACCTATGAATGAACAAGAGTTGAGGAATTTAATGTTCACCGCTCAATTACCTTCTACCAAAAATCCTTTTGTAATTCGCTATCCAAGAGGCGAAGGCGTAATGGCTGAATGGAGAAAACCAATGGAAGAAATAAGCATTGGCAAAGGAAGAAAATTAAAAGATGGAGAAGATGTAGCAATATTATCTTTAGGTCATCCCGGAAATTTTGTACAAGCTGCCATAAGAGAATTAAGAACGCAAGGCATTAATCCTGCACATTACGATATGCGTTTTGTAAAGCCTTTAGATGAAGAATTATTGCATGAGGTATTTATTAAGTTTAAAAAAATAATAACAGTTGAAGACGGTACAATTGTAGGTGGTTTTGGTTCTGCTATTCTGGAGTTTATGGCCAAAAATGGGTATACTGCCGAAGTTAAATTATTAGGTATTCCCGATAAAATTGTAGAGCATGGATCTTTAAAAGAATTATACCGAGAATGCAATTACGATGCACAAGCAATTGTACAAACAACCATAGCATTATTAAAAAATAAAGTAACGGTAATTTGTAATTAAATTTTGATAGGTATTGAATGTATTGCATCGCTCATTTCTTTAATAAGCGATGGATCTTTTTCTACAGCATTGCCTACAACAATAATATCTGCACCTGCTTTACAATTTAAATACGCTTTTTCGGGCTGAGTAATGCCCCCACCTATAATTAATGGCACATTAATATTTTGAGCAATTTTGTCAATCATAGATTCGGTGATAGGTCGTTTAGCACCACTACCTGCATCCATATAAATTAATTTCATTCCCAACATTTCTCCTGCCATTGCAGTACACATAGCAATTTCATTTTTATCGGCAGGAATGGGTGTGGCATTTGATATATAAGAAACAGATGTTGGGCTTCCACCATCAATTACCATATAGCCTGTTGAAATTATTTCTAACCCGCTTTGTTTAATAAATGGAGCACTAACCACGTGCTGACCAATTAACAGTTCAGGGTTACGCCCCGAAATTAGAGAAAGGTATAACAATGCATCTGCATACCTACTTACTTGCGTTGGTGCTCCCGGAAATAGAATTACAGGAATAGTGCAAGAAGTTTTTATTTGCCTAATACAATCATCTAAATAATTAGATATCACTAAGCTACCTCCTACAAAAAAATAATCAACCTGAGCATTAGTTGCCAAACCTACTAATTGCTCAATACTATTTGCATCTACTTTATCCGGATCAATTAAAACAGCAAAGGACTTCTTTTCTGCCCTTTTTCTTGATATAATATTTTGATATATGGTTTGCTTCATGCAATTATTACTTAATACCCTTTACAAAAATGCAAAAAGTTTTTTTGATTACTATAATTATTTTGCTTTCATCTTACCGTAATAGATGCTCTTTTCTCAAAATATCATTATACATAAAATTCATCACTTTTCAATATTATTTTTCTAAAAATCTTTTCTACACATGTTAACATTTCATCAAAAGCAAACAGGCTTTGCAGTACATAGAAATTAACATGTATTTTCCACAGCTTGTTGATATTTACGAGCTTGATTTTTAACTACAGAAAGATATTTTCGTCAACCGCTTAAATTTTTTAAAAAGGGGAAATGCAACAATCATCCAAGTCATTATAAAATTTCTGAGCAAATGCCTAACCAAAAAACTAACAAAGGACTACAGTTTACTCGCCGCTTTACCAAAGATGAATTAAGCGTATTCGATTTATTTGAATACGATTACAGAACCAGTGTAATTAAAAACCCAACCGGTGAAATTGTGTTTGAAATGAATAATGTAGAAGTTCCAAAACAATGGAGCCAAATTGCTACAGATATTCTTGCACAAAAATATTTCAGAAAAGCCGGCGTACCGCAACCCGATGGAAGTTTGGGTAGAGAATCTTCTGTTAAGCAAGTGGCACACCGTATGGCAAATTGTTGGCGAGTATGGGGCGAACGTTATAATTATTTTGCTTCAGAAAAAGATGCACAAATATTTTATGATGAATTGGTGTATAGCATCCTAAATCAATCTTGCGTTCCCAATTCTCCACAATGGTTTAATACCGGTTTATTCGAAAGTTATGGCATTACCGGAAAACCTCAAGGGCATTATTATGTTGATCCTATTGATGCTGAATTAAAAAAATCGAAAAATGCTTATGAGCGTCCACAACCTCATGCTTGTTTTATTTTAAGTGTTAGCGACGATTTGGTAAATGAAGGTGGTATTATGGATTTATGGGTTAGAGAAGCAAGAATTTTTAAATACGGAAGCGGTGTTGGCACCAACTTTTCTCATATACGTGGCAGTGGCGAAAAATTAAGTGGTGGCGGCACTTCCAGCGGATTAATGAGTTTCTTAAAAATTGGTGATAGAGCAGCAGGTGCTATTAAAAGCGGTGGAACTACCCGCCGTGCAGCAAAAATGGTTTGCTTAGATTTAGACCATCCCGAAATAATGGAATTTATTGATTGGAAAGTACAAGAAGAAAAAAAAGTAGGTGCACTGATTGATGCCGGCTACGATTCGCATTATGAAGGAGAAGCTTATTTAACTGTTAGCGGTCAAAATTCTAACAACTCAGTTCGTATTCCTAATTCATTTTTTGAAAAATTAGAAAATAATGAAGATTGGGAATTAAAAGCAAGAACCGATGGCAGAGTAATGAAAAAAATTCCGGCTCGAGAAGTATGGAAACACATTTCTTATGCAGCTTGGCGTTGTGCAGATCCCGGAACTCAATACGATACCACCATTAACGAATGGCATACTTGTCCTAAAGGTGGCCGTATCAACGCATCTAATCCCTGCAGCGAATACATGTTTTTAGATAATACAGCATGTAATTTAGCTTCCATTAACTTGCGTAAATTCTTCAATGAAGAAACTAATTTAATAGATGTTGAAGGTTTAGAATACATTAGCCGTTTATGGACAACCGTTTTAGAAATTAGCGTATTAATGGCTCAATTTCCTTCCAAAGAAGTAGCTCAATTATCCTACGATTATAGAACATTGGGATTAGGATTCGCCAATTTAGGCACCATCCTCATGTTAAGTGGTATCTCTTACGATAGTGAAGAAGCTCGTGGCATTGCAGGAGCAGTAAGTGCAATTATGACGGGTATTGCATATAAAACTTCAGCAGAAATGGCTTCTTTCTTAGGAGCATTTTCAAAATACGATGAAAATAAAGAAGATATGTTGCGTGTAATGCGTAACCACCGTGCAGCAGCTTACGATGCAGACGAAGCATATACAGGCGTAAGCGTTAAACCCGTTGGTATTAAAGCACAATATTGCCCAGATTATTTATTAAAATCGGCTACCAAAGCATGGGATGACGCCGTTCAATTAGGTGAAAAATATGGTTATCGTAATGCACAAACTACCGTAATTGCCCCTACCGGAACAATCGGTTTAGTAATGGATTGCGACACTACCGGAGTGGAACCCGATTTTGCTTTGGTGAAATTTAAAAAATTAAGCGGTGGCGGCTACTTTAAAATAATTAATGGAGCCGTTCCTAACGCTTTACAAAGTTTAGGTTATTCAAAAAAAGAAATTGCAGCCATAGAAAAATATGCAGTAGGTGCCGCAAGTTTCGATGGTGCTCCTTTTATTAATGAAAAAACGTTAAACGAAAAAGGATTTACCAAAGATGAAATTGCGAAATTAAATACTGCAGCTAAATCGGCATTTGAAATAGGATTTGTTTTTAATCGCTTTATTTTAGGCGATAGCTGCTTACAACGTTTAGGCTTTACAGAAGAACAATATAGCGATTGGAATTTTAATATGTTAGAATCTTTAGGATTTACTTACGATGAAATAGAAGCAGCCAATAACTACGTATGCGGAACAATGACAGTTGAAGGAGCTCCGTATTTAAAAGAAGAACATTTACCCGTTTTTGATTGCGCCAATAGATGCGGAAAAATTGGTCAAAGATATATTCATGCACATGGGCATATTAAAATGATGGCCGCTTGCCAACCCTTCTTAAGTGGTGCTATTTCTAAAACCATTAATCTTCCTAACGAAGCCGCCATTGAAGAAATTGAAGAAAGCTATATGCTAAGCTGGAAATTGGGATTAAAAGCTTGTGCATTATATAGAGATGGCTCTAAATTATCGCAACCACTCAGCAACAAATCGGATAAAAAGAAAAAAACGGAAGAATCTACTGCTGATGCTTCTGAAATAAACAGCGATGCTGCCGATTCCTTCAATAAAGAAATACAAACAGAATCTAATATTGTAGATTTAGGAAAATTAAGTGTTGAAGAACTTTTAGAAGAAGTACAAAAAAGAATGGCGGCATCAACCGATACCACATTTAAACGCCAATTATCTCGCATTGTTGAAAGAAAAGCTTTACCTGCAAAACGAAGAGGATTTGTTCAAAAAGCTAAAATTAATGGTCAAGCTTTATTCTTAAGAACAGGAGAATATACCGATGGAACTTTAGGAGAAATTTTTATTGACTTAGCCAAAGAAGGATCTACTGTAAGAAGCTTAATGAACTGTTTTGCCATAGCTATTTCAGTTGGCTTACAATATGGTGTTCCGTTAGAAGAATTTGTAGAAAAATTTGTATTTACCCGATTTGAGCCGGCCGGAATGGTAGATCATCCAAATATTAAAACTACCACCTCTTTAGTTGATTTTGTATTTAGAGCATTAGCGTACGAATATTTAGGCAGAACCGATTTAGTACATGTATTAGATAAACCAGATATTGCCAATACAGGCATTGATGATGATATTACTTTTACCGATAAACCGGAATTAAGTAGTGTACGTGTTACCGCATCATCTGCCAATGTAACACCCAGTGCCTCTTCACAAAAAGTTCAACGGGCAGTTACCATTAAAGCAGATGCCGGATTAGACATGATAAACGCTGCTGCTAAAAACATGCAAAGCGATGCACCGGCTTGTAATACCTGCGGACATATTACCATTAGAAGCGGTACTTGTTATAAGTGTTTAAATTGTGGCAATAGCATGGGCTGCAGTTAAATAACTTCATCTTATTAATTATACAATAACCGCCTTAATTTTTTTGAGGCGGTTTTATTTTACAGGTTTAAATTATCTTCGCAACTCTTTTATGCAACTACAATTTACTTACAATAAAAAACAGGTAATCCAAGCATTAAGGCTACACTTTATCGCTAAAAAAGAAATTAAACTAATGATGATAGTGGTAAATATTTATGCCATATTATCTGCAATTTTATTTTATACCAAAAAAATAAGACCCGAACCTTTTGTTATGGGATCGTTTATTTGGCTAATGCTTATGATAGCCATTTGGTATATTTTACCATATACTATTTATAAAAAATCATCTACATTTAAAGATAGGTTTACCATTTTTTTTTACAATGAAGAAATAAGATTAGATAATGGGCAAGGCATGGCAATATGGAAATGGGCAAAATTTAATAAATACTTCGAAAGCACGTATTTCTTTCATTTATATTTCGATAGCAAAAGTTTTTTCCTAATTCCTAAGGATAGTTTAACTACCGAAAAACAAACCGAGATAAAGAAATTATTACAAGAAAAAATACATCCCTAATTATGGGCAATAGCTTATAATTCCTTTTCCATTTCAAAATGCGGAATAGTTACTTCAATAAACTCCTCTCCTATAATTCTATATCCTAATTTTTCATAAAACCCAAGTGCTGTATTACGGGCATGCATAGTTATTTTATTAAATCCCTTAGCACGGGCAATAGTCTCAGCATATAAAAGCAATTCTCTTCCAATACCGGTACCCTGATATTTTTTTCTAACTGCCATTTGCCTTAGTTTAGCAATACCATTTCCTTTGTCGGTAATCATACAACATGCTTGCAATTCATCCTCATCAAAGCAACCCAATAAAATATCTGTTTTAGAACGTTCTTTTTCCCGATCAGTAAAACTCAATCCCAAAGGTTTACGTAACACTTCGTACCGCAAATCAATCATTTGCTGATATTCAGCCGTACCAAAATCTATTTCTTTAAGTGGCATAAATTGAATTTTAACACATCCAGTAATAAAGAATTACAAAATTTTACTGTGAAAATAGTAAGAACAAGCATAAAAGGGCATTCGATTGTGCAAATATTTAATAATACACAATAAAAAATGCAGTTTGTGAAAACAAAATTTTAATAATCTCTTGCAGATTTGCTAAAAAGTATATTTTTGCGGCGTAAACAAAACTTAATACAATGTCAGACATCGCAACAAGAGTAAAGAAAATTATTGTCGACAAGTTAGGTGTTGATGAAGCCGAAGTTACTAATGAAGCTTCTTTCACTAACGACCTCGGTGCCGATTCTTTGGATACCGTTGAATTGATTATGGAGTTCGAAAAAGAATTCAACATTTCAATCCCTGATGAGCAAGCTGAAACTATTACTACAGTAGGTCAGGCTGTAGCTTATTTGGAAGAACACGCTAAATAAGAATCTTACACCCCATTATCATGGAATAATTAATCCGCTTTATTTCGGCTATTGGCTAAAATAAGGCGGATTATCACTTAAACAGGTTTCAAGTATGGAATTAAACAGAGTTGTTGTTACCGGAATTGGGGCTATTACCCCAATTGGCAATAATGTAAATGATTATTGGAATGGTTTAATTAATGGCATTTCAGGTGCTAATACCATTACCAATTTCGATGCTTCAAAATTTCGTACAAAATTTGCCTGTGAAGTAAAAGGATTTGATCCTGTTCAGTTTCTTGATAGAAAAGAAGCCAGAAAAATTGATCGCTTTACACAGTTTGCATTAGTAGCCAGCGATCAAGCAATGGCAGATGCCGGACTAAATAAAACCAATATTAACCCCGACAGAATTGGGGTTGTTTTTGCAAGTGGTATTGGTGGATTAATTACTTTTCAACAAGAAGTAATGGAATTTGCCAAAGGCGATGGCACTCCTCGTTTTAATCCATTCTTTATCCCTAAAATGATTTTAGATATTGCTGCAGGGCAAATATCTATGCGGCATAATTTACGCGGACCCAACTTTGCAGTTGTAAGTGCATGTGCCAGCAGTACTAATGCCATCATTGAAGCGTACAATTTATTACAATTAGGCAAAGCCGATATTATTGTAAGTGGTGGAAGCGAAGCTGTAATAAGTGAAGCAGGTGTAGGCGGATTTAACGCCATGAAAGCCATGAGCGAAAGAAATGATGATCCTCAAACTGCCTCTCGCCCTTACGATAAAGATCGTGATGGTTTTGTAATGGGTGAAGCTTCGGGCGTTTTAATTTTAGAAACATTAAATCATGCATTGGCAAGAGGTGCAAAAATATATTGCGAAATTGCCGGCGGAGGAGCCAGTGCCGATGCTTATCATATTACCGCACCTCATCCGGAGGGTTTAGGAGCAAAAAATGTAATGCTCACAGCCTTAGCCGATGCTAATATGACCCCTGAAAATATTGACTACATTAATACACACGGCACTTCTACTCCTTTAGGCGATATTGCCGAAGTAAAAGCCATTACAAGCGTTTTTGGAGAACATGCTTATCGTTTAAACATAAGCGCTACCAAATCTATGACAGGGCACTGCTTAGGTGCTGCCGGCGTTATAGAAGCAATTGCTTGTATTAAAAGTGTTATACACGATATTGTACCTCCCACCATTAATCATTTTACAGACGATCCCGATTTGGATACAAAACTAAATTTTACGTTTAATAAGGCTCAAAAACGTACAGTAAATGCAGCATTAAGTAATACATTCGGTTTTGGTGGACATAATGCCTGTGTAATTGTAAAAAAATATGTAGCTTAACAATTGTGCAATTCTTAAAAAAATTTATTCCCGTATCAAAAAAAAGCAAATTTCAGAAAGAAATTGCTAATGTTTTAAATCTAAAGCCAGGCAACGAAACACTCTATCGCATAGCATTAAGTCATCGTTCAATTAGAGATACGCCAGATGAAAACAACGAACGCTTAGAATATTTAGGCGATGCAATTTTAAGCACCATTGTTGCCGATTATTTATTTAAAAGATATCCTTACAAAGGCGAAGGATTTTTAACAGAAATGCGGAGTAAAATGGTGAATAGGCAGCAGCTAAATGATATTGCTGTTAAAATGGGTTTTAAAAAAGTTACCTTATACAATAAGTTTGATAACTCACTAAAAAGCAGCCAAATTTTTGGAAACACCTTAGAAGCAATAGTTGGTGCTATATACTTAGACAAAGGTTATGCTAAAACGCAACAGTGGGTGTTAAAACAAATTGTTATTCCGCACATGTTTGTAGATGATTTAGAACAAATTGATATTAACCTTAAAAACAAACTAATTGGATGGGCAAGTAAAAACAACAAGAATTTGGCATTTGAATTAGTAGATGAGAAATTAGAAAGTGGAAGAAGGGTTTTTACCATAAACACGGTGTTAGATGGCGAAATTTTATCGCAAGGAAAAGGTTTTAATAAAAAAGATGCCAGTCAAATTGCCGCTCAAGTTGCAATAGAAAAGTTAGGTTTATAAATTAATACCCATTTTACTTTTTTACCTCTTCGCATAACTCAATTAATACTCCATTTGTTTCTTTTGGATGCAGAAAAAAGACCAATTTATTATCAGCCCCCATTTTTGGTTCTTTATTCAAAAGTGTAAACCCTTCACTTACTAATCTTTTCATCTCTGCATAAATATCATCCACTTCAAATGCAATATGATGCAAACCCTCGCCCCTCTTTTCAATAAATTTTGCTATTACCCCATTTTCATCCATACTTTGTAACAATTCAATTTTCGATTCACCCACTTTAAAAAAGGCAGTATTTACCATTTCGCTATCAACTTTTTCAAATTTATAGCACGAAGTATTCAAGATTTTCTCGAATAGCGGCACAGATGTATTAAAATTTTTTACCGCTATTCCAATATGCTCAATTCTTTTCATTTATCAATTTTTAGCTTACGAGATTCGGAATTTCAGCCCTGCTTTAATTCCATTAAGTTAATTATAAAACCTTAAATGCTATTTTTGTGTTGTTAGTAAGAAAATAATAATCAATAGTATGTTGAAGTTACCAATTTATTTAGATAATAACGCTACCACTCCAATGGATCCGAGAGTGTTAGAAGCCATGATTCCATATTTTACGGAACATTTCGGGAATGCGGCAAGTCGTAACCATCCATTTGGGTGGGAAGCCGAAGAAGCGGTAGATTATGCTCGTGAGCAAGTAGCCAAATTAATAGGTGCCGATCCTAAAGAAATTATTTTTACATCGGGGGCTACCGAAGGAGATAACCTTGCCATTAAAGGCATTTTTGAGATGTATGCCAGTAAAGGCAACCACATAATTACTGCGGTTACTGAACATAAAGCAGTATTAGATACTTGTAAACATATTGAAAAAGCGGGTGGAGAAGTAACTTATTTACAAGTAAATGCCGAAGGTTTAATAGACCTAACAGAATTAGAAGCTGCTATAAAGCCTACTACCATACTTATTGCCATTATGTATGCCAATAATGAAGTGGGTGTTATTCAGCCTGTAAAAGAAATTGCAGCTATTGCTAAAAAACATGGCGTTTTATTTTTTACCGATGCTACGCAAGCAGCAGGTAAAATTCCGGTAGATGTAATTAAAGATGGAATTGATTTATTGACATTTAGCGGCCATAAAATGTACGGACCAAAAGGGATTGGTGCTTTATATGTTCGCCGTAAAAACCCGCGTGTAAAAGTTACTGCTCAAATGGATGGTGGCGGACATGAGCGTGGCATGCGTAGCGGTACACTAAATGTTCCCGGAATTGTAGGTTTTGGTAAAGCCTGCGAACTATGCAGATTAGAAATGGAAGAAGACACTAAACGTATTAGCCAATTAAGGGATAAA
>JAKAJX010000127.1 GCA_021824855.1 Bacteroidota bacterium
TTGCTATCCATTTTCGGTTAGCACCATCAACAGCAATAAATTGTACCGTTTGATTTTGAAATAAATATCCGGCAATTAAATCGGTTTGTACAACAGGCAAAACAGCATCGCAATTTTGCTGAAAAATGGTAGTTGCACATTGTACAATTGCAATACCATTATCGGTGCCAATCCATATAAAACCATCTTTATCCTTTGCTAAACAATATACATTATTGCTGGGTAAATTTCCATTGCCAATTCCGGTTCTAAAATATTTCCATTGGTCATCTGCGGTATTATCAATAGTTCCATTATTATTAAAACAAAATACGCCATTGCCTTTAGGACTAACCAGCCATATTTGATTAGCATCGTCAATTACAATTTGCGATAAAGCATTTTCGGTATGTGTAAAAGGAATAGTAAATACATTCCAAGAACCATCTTTTTTCAAAACTTTTAAATCTTGCGGTGCACCATAATTACTTATCCATAAATTATTATTTTGGTCTACAGCTAATCCGCTTATTCTATATCCATTGATATCGCCAATAGCTGGTTGAACATAATTTTGTTTATAAATGCTTAGTTGGTTGTTATTGAAATACGCCAATCCTCCTCCATAACTTCCTGCCCAAAGTCCTTTATAAACCGGTTCTTCGGCCAATGTAATAAAATCGAGAACAGAATCTAACGCAGGTGTGTTGTAGTAATTTCTAAAATTCCATTCATCATTATTAAAAGAGTATATGCCATTTCTGTTGTAAGTATAATTCCATGCAGCATCTACACCACCGGCAGCTACAAATAAAGTATCGTTAATAAAAATCATTTCTCCACTTGCTGTGCCGGGAGGACCATTGGGAATATAACGTTGAGTGGTAGTAGCAAAATTCGATAATCCTCCATAATAATCTGCCACCCATATTGTGTTGTTATCTGTAATAGCATTTTTAGGAAATGAAATTACTCCGGGTTGCGAAATTGTTTTTTCAATACTGCCATTCCTATTTAACTGAATTACTCTGCTGTTGCCCGTAGAGGTTTGTTGGCAAATAAGTAATTGATTGTTTGATGAGTTGATATTACTAATATGCCAAGCAGTATCGGTATAGAACAAATTCCAATTATTGTTTTGTAACTGAAATAGAGAATCGTTTTTTTGAGCAAGTATCGTATTGTTTACATTAATAACATTGTTTACAGCTCCAATGCCTAAGCCGTTTGTTGTTTGATTATTCCAATAAATATAGTTGGCAAGATTAGGTGCATTTGTGGAAGCTATTTTTAAACCTTCGGTTGTAGCAGCATAAAAATAAGTTCCATCCGAAGTAAATCCGGTAACTGTTACATTGTTACCCGTATTGCCAATAATCCAAGTATCTTTTATTTCTAATTTGGAAAGATCTACTTTAATAATTCCTAAGCCACTCGATAAATAGGCAAATCCATTGGCACAAAAAACAGCATAAATAGTTTTATTACCTCTAATAGCACTTTGCAAAATATCTCTAATGTTTTCAACAATGCTTCCTTTTAAAATATCAATATTGCTATTGTTATAAGCAATTACTAATTGTTGGGTTGCATCATCCCATGCAATAGCACTAACACCTATATCATTTAGCCCGTTTGTTTTGCTATATCGTTCTACCATATTATTGGCATCCACACTAAAAACATTATTAATGGTGGCACAATAAATTTTATCGCCTTTTACAACTTGTATCGTGTTTTTATAATTTAAGTGTTCTCTCCAATAACCTATTGCAGGTATTGAATTTTGTGCGTTTAGCATGATTGCTAAAAAAAGAAACGCCATCAATGCAATTAACTTTTCTTTCTTTTTACTAACTACATGCATCATTATTAATAACTTATTTGTTATGAAGTGATATGTATGTTGAAATAGTACGATGATTAGTAACCCACAATACAGTAATAACCAATAATGCAGTTAAAACGGTATATGCTGAAATATAACTACTCACAAAAATATTTTGTTGTAATAGAAAATCGTGTAAAATATATTGTAAAGCCGCCACACTAATTAGTGCAATAACTACAATAATAATATTCGATGGGAAGAATTGTTTTAATAAAAATAATTTTAGTTGTTTGGGTGAAGCTCCTAAAGTTATTAATAGCTGAATTTCGTCTTTACAGGAAGCAATAGTTAATTGAATGAATAAAGTAAATATTAATAAGGCAAATAATAGCATTACAGCTCCGGTTATCCAACTAATATTTACAATGGCATTTACAATTTGGCGATATTTAGAAAAACGTGTTTTATCGGCATCGGTAGTTAAGTTATGTTCTTTTAAATAGCCTACCAGCAATGGATTTCCGGGATCTTTGGTTCTAATTACCGCTCTGGAAGGTTGTGTATTTTGTGAGCTGCCATAATGTTGGTTAGCCCAATCCATAAATTCTTGTGGAACTAACAGCGAAGTTATTCTATCGCTAAATCCAACTATTTTTCCATTAAAAGTTATCACGCCGGTTGCGGTTGTAATATTTACTTTAAACACAATCATTTTTACAACTTCTTGTGTTAGCTGAGGAAGGTTTTGCGATAATGAAAATTGAAAATTGTAAAAATCTAAAAACATATTTGGTGCAATCATAGGAATATAGTTGTTCTGTTCATTCCATTGCCAATCTTTAGTAGTAACATCAATAAATGTTGCCGGAACACTTTCGAAAGAGATTTCGGTAAAGAATGGAAAACGATCGCTATAGCTTTGTATAGATGACTTATATCTGCTGGGAGTTAAAATTCCTACGGCGTCAATAAAAGGTTGTTGTTGTAAATTTTTAATTTCATTGTTCGATAGAGTAGTTGTGCCATAACTTTTACTGTTAAGCAGTTTATTGATAACTAAAAAATTAGCAATGCTATCCTGATTGGTTTTGCCATGCAATAATTCGTTATAATTTATTTCTATCTGTACAGCCGAAAAAATTAATAGCAATGCAATTGATAGTCCAATAATTGCCATTACAAATCTTGTTCTTCCCGATGCTGTTCGAATTATTTTTTGTAGCAGTTGATAAAACATGTATTAATAAGTTTGGTATAAAATAATCGGAAATTTTATAACAATAATTTTTTGGTGTAATTAAAGTGATTGTCTTCATCTAAATCGGTAATAATAAATCCTGCTTTTCTTTTAGCACATTCTTCCGCAATTAACAATGCGGCTTTATGTGTATTTTGTTCGTCTAAATGGCTAAAAGGTTCATCCATTAATAACCAATCAAAAGGCTGAACTAATGCTCTAATTATAGCAATACGTTGTTGCTCGCCATAACTGCATAAACCTGCTTTTTGCTTTAAAATATGCACTATTCCTAATTTTTCTGCCATTTCATGAATAATATTTTTTTCATAAATGGGTGTTTGCATTACTCTCTTTAGTTCAATATTTTCTGCTGCTGTTAGGTTGGGAAACAAGCGAAGGTCTTGAAATATGATACTTATTTTTTGTTGTCGAATGATGGCTAATTCATCTTTTTGTATGTCTGCAATATTGATAGAGTCGTATAAAACATGGCCTTCAAAATCGTGTCGTAATTTATAAAGAATATGAATAAATGTTGTTTTACCGGTTCCGCTTGGGGCTTTAATTTTTATATATTCTTCTTTAAAGAAAGTAATGTCTTTATTCCAAATATCAGATTGCCGTTGAGAAAATATATCTTTTAAAGGTGTAGGAACAATATGGTTTAATTGAAATTGCATTTCTGTATGTAAAAGGCTGCATTAAGCAGCCTTTATGTTAAATAATATTTTTTATAAAAGGAAGGCTTTTCATCTCATCCATTGAAGCCGATTTTTTTATAGCAGGTGCAATATGCATAAATAGTTTTAATAAAGTAACTAAGCTATTTTCTTTTTCATTTGTTAATCTAATCATTCCATTTGATTGTATTTTGGTTCCATCAAAATGTTCTCCGGTTGAAATAATATCCTTAAATGTTTTTTTCAGCATTTGGGAAGATGAGTTATTGGCAGTATCATTATTGCTTTCGATAGATGAAAATATCTTTTCTAAATCAATATAAGTTGCATGAGTTTTATTTTTGAACTGATTTAGCACTTCACTATTAATGGCTGCTTTTGTAGTTTTAGCCATATATTGTTGATACAAAGCAGAGTCGGTTGATAGGATAAGGTTATGGTTGTTAACACTTAAAAATACACCTAAGGTTTGCAATAGTTGAGCCGACTTATATTCGTTATTTTTTTGTTTAACTATAAAACCGGTTTCGGCTGCTTTGTTTAATAATTTATGTAACACTGCAGTATCACCAACCGATGCATTAAAAATATATTTTACAGAAGGAATGGTTTTAAATAGGCTACTATCTTTTTGTTTGTTCCAAGTAAAATCCGATATAACTAAAGCTATATCTCCTTTAAAGCATTTATATAAATCGGTTGTTTTTAAATCCATCTTTTGTAAAAAGGCATCGCTTAATGGTTCTATTTCTAATTCTTTAATAAGTGCATCAATCACTTGCGGATTAAAAGATGCTACAAATGCTGCATCAATATTGGCAGAAGGATAATTTTCTATCATGGATATATCTGCCGAAGCGCCGGGATATTTTTTTAAAATAGCACTGATGGTTTTATTGGTGTATAATGCCGAAGTAGTTACAATTTTTCCTTCATCAAAATTAAAAGTGCTAATGGCATAATTATCTTGTAACAATTCGGTTAATTTAGGCAATTGTATTGGAGCATAATTTAGCAATTGGCTAATGGCAGATGTACTATGAAAGAAGTAAGCATCTGTTTTTTTCGTAAATGCATCTGTAAATGGCGTAATGCTTGCAATTGATTCATCTTCTTTTAAGGAATAATATCTGTTTACTTCTTTCTTAATTTCTTCTGTTTTATTTATTCCTTCTATCTGATCAATATGTAAAAGAGAATCTATTCTTGGTTTATCGGTAAAATTAAAAATAGAAACCATTGCCGATTGGTTTGTCCAACTTATTAATGCTTTATAATCTAAAGAAATAAAAGAGTAGTTACTGTTTTTAATAATGTCTCTTCCTTTTAGTTCATCTTGTTTTGTAAGATATTTGATCAGTTTTGATGAATCGTTAAGATGAACGATTATATTGAACGAAGTTCCTTCGGTATTATTGGCATACGTTTTTTCATTTACAAAAAAGTAAATTTTTTCACTCCAATCAATTCCGGAATTATTTCTAAAATCGTTGAATCGGTTTTTTATTTCTTTATTATCTCTGTTTAAAGAATCGGCATTCAGTAGTTTATTAAAAATGCTATCAATACTAATATTGGCTTTGTCTAATTTTAATTTCATTTCCCCCGGATCTATCACTGCAACAGAACTTGCAGTTTTGGGAATTAGTTTTAGTTCTGATGGAATTTTGCTTTTGCAAGAAAATAAAATTATGGATAGTATTCCTGCAACAATAACTCGATTCAATTTTTTCATACAATCAATTTCATGTAAGTTAAAAATAATTGATAGTAGTAAATGCTTTTATTTATTGGTGGCATTTACTGCATCATAAATGGCTTCCTGAATTTTTGGGCGAACATTTAAATCGCTTAATTTATTATTATTTCTTGTAGGGTTAACTCTATTTGATAGAAAGATATAGAGTAAATGATATTTTGGATCTGCCCAAACACAGGTTCCTGTAAATCCTGTATGGCCAAAGGTTTCGGGCGATGCAGATGAACAAGGATATGGTTCTTTTCTATCTGCATTATTTTTTTCCGGTTTATCAAAACCCAAGCCTCTTCTGCTAATTAAGCTATTGTAACTTGTAAATTTTTCAACAGTTTCTTTTTTAAAATAGCGTATTCCATTTAGTTCGCCGCCATTCAATAGCATTTCGTATAGTTGTGCCAAATCGTATGCACTACTAAATAATCCGGCATGTCCTGCAACACCACCAAACATTGCCGATCCTTCATCATGCACATCGCCCCAAATTAATTGTTGGCGAAAATGTTTTTCGTATTCTGTAGGAACAATTTTTTCTAATGGCAATCTTTCTCGTGGATGAAAAGTGGTGCTTGTCATTAGTAAGGGTATGTAAAATATTTCTCTGGCATATTCGTCTAATGGTTTTCCGGTAATTGCTTGAACTACTTTTCCTAAAAAAATAAAATCATTATCGCTATAAACATAGTGATTGGGTTCGGTTAATTTGCTCTGTAATATTCGTTTGTATAAAGTATCTTCCCAATTGTTTTTTACGTATAAATTATTTGCTACTCTAAATGCGTGTTGTTCATCTTTTTTAGTTGAAAAAACATTCCAATTAGGTTCGCCGGTTGCACTATCAATCACTTCTTTGTAAAAAGGAATAAAAGGATTTAGTCCTGCTTGGTGCAATAAAATATCGGTAATTTTTAGTGCAGCTTTATCTGAACCTTTTGTCCAATCCAAATAATCACCTAAAGTTTTATTTAAATCAATTTTACCTTCTTCATACAATTTCATAATAGAGACAGTAGTTGCCGATACTTTGGTAACAGATGCTAAATCAAAAACCAAGTCGGTTGTTTCCGGTTGATGTTTATCGTAAGTGGTATAACCAAATGCTTTATTGTAAAATACTTTTCCATCTTTTGCTGCTAACACTACGCATCCCGGAAAAGCACCTTTCGTAACAGCATCGTTGGCAATGGAGTCAATAATCTGAAGTTTATTTTCATCAATATGTATGGCAGATGGATTTACTTTTGGAAAATAGTTATTGTACGTAATTCCATCTCCAAATTTAAATTTATCAGAAACGGTAACAGGCAATTTTCCTTTTGCTTGAATTTTGCCCGAAAGCCAATCTATTGCTGTGTTTTGTGTAATATCATCATCTTCATAACAAGCTATTAAATTATTGGCGTTATATATATTTTTAATGGCGTAAGGGTTACCAAATACAAGCGTAATAGCTTGAGGCAATGTACTTAATTCTTGTAGTAAATAAATAGTGGCATTACTTAATCCAAAATTATTTGCAGGTCTTCGGCTATAATTGTGTAAACCAATAATAATTGCATCATAATTTTTTTCTTTAATTGATGCTATAAGTTGTGAAGCTGTAATACTATCGGCTTTATCTTTTGAGTTTTTTGATGCTATATCAGTAATTGATTTATTATTTACCAATATTTTATTTTCAAAAGAATATATATCGGCATTATAATCGTTTTTCAATTTTGTTGCTATTGTATTTGTATTCGAACTTCCTATTGCAACATAAGCCATTGAAGTTTTATTTTTTTGGATGTTAAGCGGAATTAGTGAAGGATTATTAAGTTGTAATAGTGTAATGGCATTTTGTGCAATAGTTTTATTGAGTGCAATGGTTTCTTTATTTAAATCAGTGATTAAATTATTTGTATCAATAGTTGTAACATGGTGTAAACCTAAATTGTATTTAGCAAGTAAAACTTTTTTTACACTTGCATATAACTCTTTTTTGTTAAGCTTTTTATGCCGAATAGCTTTTACAATTTTTTCGATGCTTTCAGGAATATCGCCCGGCAAACAAATCATATCATTACCTGCAATTAAAGATTGAAGAGAGGCATCGCTTTTAGGATAAAATTTAGCTACTCCTTGCATTTCTAATGCATCAGTAAAACTAATTCCCTTAAATCCAAGTTCATTTTTTAATAAATCTGTTACATTTTTTTTGGATAAAGAAGTAGGTTGATTAGTAGTTGTATCAATGGCCGGAATATATAAATGCGCATTCATAATACTTCCTACACCTGCTTTTATTAGTTCTTTAAATGGATATAATTCCAGCGAATCTAATTGTGCTTTGGTTTTATAAATTGCCGGAAGATCTTTGTGCGAATCAACGGCAACATCACCATGACCCGGAAAATGTTTTGCACATGCCATAATACCCATATCTTGTAATCCTTGCATATATAATTTTCCGTATAAAGCCACTTTGTATTTATCTTCTCCAAAACTTCTATCATTAATTACGGGATTATTTGGGTTGTTATTAATATCAATAACGGGTGCATAATTTACTTCAATGCCCAAACGTTTACATTGTTTTCCAACTATATTGCCATACCAATATGCTAATTGTGCATTTTGAGTAGCACCTACCATTAATGCTCTTGGAAAGCTAATTACGCTATCTAAACGCATTCCTACACCCCATTCGGCATCAATAGAAATTAATAAGGGTGTTTTACTTATTGATTGAAAATAGTTAGTAATAACAGCTTGCCTAATTGGGCCACCTTGAAAGAAACAGATGCCGCCTATTTTATAATTTTTTATCAAATTGCTAACGGAGGTAATTTGTTCTTCATTCCAATTGCTTTGTGCACGTATTACCATCAATTGTGCAATGCGTTCTCGTTTATTCATTTTTTTAAAAACACTGTCAACCCAATGCTTTGATGCGGCCGATTGTAATAAAAATTTCTGAGAGAAAAGAATAGTACTGATAAATGAAAATAAGAGAATAGAAATTATTTTTTTCATGGTATAGGTAATGTACATCACAAGGTAGTAATAAAAATAAAAGAGCCATTTGTTTTATGCAAATGGCTCTCAATGTTTTTTAAATTTAATTACTCATTTTCGGCTTCGGGTATTTCGGGTAATTTTAGTTCAATATTATTTGCTTTTAAAATGCTTAACCACTTTACCATTTTTTTCATATCACTTGCATATACTCTTTCAAAATCCATATCGGCATATACATTTTTAAAATAAGCTTTAATTGCTTTAGCATCTTTTTCGTTAGGTAGTTTTTCGCTACTTGCTTCCATTGCCTTAAATATATCGAGCAAGTTTACATTTTCTCTAATAGTATATACTTCTATACTTTCTAAATGCGAAAAGTTATGTATGCGGCTGCTTACAAATTTGGTGGTTTTATCTTCTAAGGAGCGTACAATAGCTCCATCGGGCTTGCTGCCCATTATTTCAAATAAACCCGACATGCCACTTATTGCAATTAATTTATTGTATTCCATAAATCATTTTTTATGAGGTTGCAAAGTAAAGGGAAATTAAGAAAACAATTTTCAATTTAATAATAAACAAATTGCAACAAAAAAGGCAACTACGGTTGCCTTTGTATATTATCGGTTAAATTAGTTTTATTTATTTGTGTTGGTAATAAAGGAAGCTACATCTTTTTTAAATGCAATCAGCGATTCGGGATGAACATACATCATGTGCCCTGCTTCATAATATTTCATGGTAATATTCGATTGAATATTTTTTTCTAATCCTAAATGATCTAAAGTATATTCTGTTCCAAAGAAAGGAGTAGCTAAATCGTAGTATCCATTTAATACTAAAATTTTAAGGTTAGGATTTTTGCTCATGGCTTCTGCTAAATCAACACCTGTATTGGGCGGATATACTCCATTACCCCATAAACCATGGTTATGTTTCCATTCCCACTTAAAACCTTCTGCATCATAAGCAGAAACGTGATAATTTTTATTTTTGTTTACTTTTAGTTCATTGTAATAATAGTTAAGAAAAGTGGCTGTGTAAGCCGGACTGATAGCAGAACTTTGAGGATCATAATCAGAAAATTCGCTGGTTAATCTTTGATTAATTCCGGTAAATCTAGAATCTAATCTTCCTACAGTTAAGTGTTCATTTCGTAATAACTCTTCGGTGTATTGTGGCTCACTAACACGAAGATTGGCTTTAAGAACATAATCTTTATTTAAGCCGGTATAAGCAGAAATTTTTGAGGCAATATGGTCTTTTTCTGCAGCATCTAATTTATCTCCTTTCATTAAAGCCAGTGCATATTCTCCTTCGGCAAAATCGGTAACTTCTTTTATAAAAGCGGTTAAGTTAGCAGGTTTGTTAGCTATTTTATTATGAAAAAGAGAAGTAGCTGCGTAAGTTGGTAAATATAAAATATACGAAATATCGTCGCCGGCAGCAAAGGTAAGTTGGCGTAAATCCAACACTACCGAAACTAATATTACTCCATTTACCGAAATGCCCAATCGTTCTTGTAAAAAATTGGCAACACCGGCAGATCGCATAGTACCATAACTTTCGCCCCACAACTATTTAGGCGAATTCCATCT
>JAKAJX010000255.1 GCA_021824855.1 Bacteroidota bacterium
ATCTACTTGAATGCAAATTTATCGGTAACTTTTTTTGCTACGCGAATACTCCAATCGTAATAGGCGCTCATTGGGCGTTGATATCCATCAATATCTTTAACTCCTTGTTTAATTTGAAAGCTTGTTCCCTGATATTTAAATGGATCTTTACTATTAATAATTAAAGTTCCGTTCATTCCACCTGGTCCATAAAGTGCAGAAGATGCACCAGATAATAATTCCATGCTTTCAACATCTAACTCAGATAATCCTAATACATTACCTACCGAAAAATTTAATCCGGGAGCTTGATTATCCATTCCATCAACAATTTGATTTAATCGCAAGTTTCCACTACCATTAAATCCTCTGGTACTTATAGAATTAAAAGTTAAACTGGCTGTAGTAACATCTACTCCTTTTAAGTTTTTTAAAATGTCGTAATAACTTGCTGCAGCCGCATTACGTATATTGGCTGCACTTACCCTTTCAATTGAAACAGGAGATTCTAATATTTTTTCCGGCACACGTGAAGCAGATACAACCACTTCATCGCCTAAAGAATAGGAAGGAGTAATATTAATTGTAACATTTTCTCCTTTATACTCAACTTCTTTAGATGAAAAACCAACCGATGATACCACTAATTTGAAAGGGGGTTTTATTACTGTTGTAAACTTAAAGTTTCCGTTATCATCGGTAAATGTTCCTGTAGATGTTCCTTTGATAGTAACAGAAACAGCCGAAACTACTTCTTTGGATTTTGCATTTTTTATAGTACCCGAAACAACCGTTCCTCCTGACTGAGCAATAGCCGGCACTATAAAAAATAAACATACCAATAACTGTAAAACAACGCGGGTTAATTTTCTCATAATGGCAATTTTAGTTTAAATATGTACAGCAAAATAGCAATTGTTAGTTTGATGCAAAAATTTAATTTTCATTCATTGATAATTTCTTCTCAAGAATTTATTTTCATTTGCAACATTTCCTTAACGCAACTACTATTATTTTTGTTTATGATTCAATTTCAATTCCCCAATCAAACGGGTTTTTATAGAGGAAAAGTTAGAGATGTTTATTATATAGGTTCCGATACTTTGGTAATGATAGCCAGTAATCGCATATCGGCTTTCGATGTAATTTTACCTCGCCCTATCCCTTATAAAGGACAAGTACTTAATCAAATTGCTGCATACATGCTTTCTGCAACAGCCAATATTTGTCCTAATTGGCTTTTAGATGTACCTGCCCCAAATGTAAGTATTGGCAAAAAGTGTATTCCGTTTAAAATAGAAATGGTGGTACGCGGTAATTTAACCGGTCATGCTTGGCGTACTTATTCAACCGGAAAAAGAGAATTGTGCGGCATTAAATTACCTGAAGGTTTAAAAGAAAATGATTTTTTTCCTCAACCAATTATTACTCCATCCACAAAAGCTGCTCATGGACACGATGAGGATATTAGCAAAGAAGAAATTATTGCACAAGGATTAGTTTCGAAAGAAGATTGGAATCAAATAGAAAAATATGCATTGGCTTTATTTGCAAAAGGAAAACAAATTGCAGCAAAACGCGGATTAATTTTAGTTGATACCAAATATGAGTTTGGAAAAATTGATGATGAAATTTATTTAATGGATGAAATTCATACACCCGACTCTTCGAGATATTTCTATGCCGATGGATTTGAAGAACGCCAAAAAAATGGCGAACGCCAACAACAATTAAGTAAAGAATTTGTACGTGAATGGTTAATTGAAAATAATTTTATGGGCAAAGAAGGTCAAATTGTGCCTGCCATGAGCGACGAATGGATAAATACAATTTCAAAAAAATATATTGAATTATACGAAAGAGTAATTGGCGAAAAATTTATTCCGGAACCAATTGATGATATAGCAACTGAAAAACTAATCGTTTCTTCACTCAATCATTTATAATAAAATAAATTACATGGAAAGATGGATACTATATGCAATTCTTTCGATGTTTTTTGCAGGAATTACTTCTGTGCTTGCCAAATTTGGAATGAAAAATCTAAATAGCGATACAGCACTTGTTATAAGAACTTTTATTGTTTTTATGTTAGTTACCTTTAATGCTTTTTTATTTAAAGATGCATTTGTACAACTAAAGAATGTTTCCGTTCAAAGTTTTGGATTATTAGCATTATCAGGCATCACCACTACACTTTCTTGGATATTTTATTACAGAGCAATGAAAGAAGGAAATGTATCGTATGTTGCATCAATTGATAAAGCCAGTATTGTAATTACACTCATTTTATCATTCACTCTTTTAAAAGAACCTGTAACGCCAAAAGTAGTATTGGGTGGCGGTTTTATTTTAACTGGTATGCTTATTTTAGTATGGAAATAGCTATATAAATAATTCGTATATCAATTTATATCTGAAACATACCGTATTTAAATTTAAGGTAAAATCTTGTTTTCAATCTTTAATATTTCATTCAATTTTGGTCTTAAACGCAGCTTCGATTTATTGAAAATATTTTGTCCATTCACCTTCCCTTTTCTAATTTCTTTTTGCTTTTCAATTGGCAAATGAATGGTTTCTTTACATTCTATACTACAACAACCATCATATTTAACAGCACATTCATTGCATTGAATAAACAATAAATGACATCCTTCATTTTTACAATTGGTATGAACATCATACGGCTTTCCGCATTGGTGGCAATGGGCTATAATATCTTCAGTAATACGCTCGCCTAAACGTTCATCAAATACAAAATTTTTTCCTACAAATTCACTTTCCAATGCCTGTTCTTTAATTTGATTGGCGTAATTAATTATTCCACCTTCTAAATGAAATACATTTTTAAAACCATTGTGTAACATATATGCACTGGCTTTTTCGCAGCGTATACCGCCGGTACAATACATAATAATATTTTTTTCTTCATTCCCTTTCATCATTTCAACTGCCATTGGCAATTGTTCTCGAAAAGTATCGGAAGGAATTTCTATGGCATTTTTAAAATGCCCTACTTCGTACTCGTAATGATTACGCATATCAATAACAATAGTATTATTGTCTTTCACCATTTCGTTTAGTTGCTGTGCATTAACATACTTACCTTTTTCATTGATAGTAAAAGAACTATCCGTAATACCATCTGCAACAATTTTATTTCGCACTTTTATTTTTAATACCCAAAAACTTTTCCCATCATCATCTACTGCAATATTTAAACGCAAGCCATTCAATGGCTCAATTGCATACAACGTATTTTTTAATAATTCAAAATTAAATTCAGGTACACTAATTTGAGCATTAATACCTTCTTCGGCAATGTAAATGCGACCAAAAACTTTTAGTTCGTATAGTTGCTTATAAAGATTGTCTCTAAACTCCTGTGGATTTTCAACATTAAAATATTTATAAAAGCTAATAGTAATTCTTTTAAACGTTTCCTGCATTAGTTGCTGCTTTAACTCAGTCTGATTAATTCTATTATGCAATACCGGCATATACAAAAATTTATATTTATTTATTTTTACGTAACTATGATTTCAAGAAACATAGTGTACACTATACATTAATTACTTTACACAAAAATAAGAAAGTAAAATCTTAAGCTATATTTAAGGTGTTATATAAAATATTGTATAACCTTTACTACGTTTAAGAAAGTAAAAAATAGTGAATTTACTTTCAACGTACTTTATGGAAGATATTCTTCAAAATATCGGCAATTATAAATTGCAAGGAATTAAATTATTGGCTGAACAAAAAAGAAATTTTGTTCCCTTTAATTTTAATGTAATTGGCAATAAAGAAAAGTTGATGATGGAGGGTTTCATTCATACATTCTGCGAATACCAATTAGCCGATAACAATTACATGCAAATTGAATTGCATAAAAACTTAAATACTGTGGATGTATTGGCTTATTATGATTTATCGTTAGAAGATATTTTAAAACATCTGACACATATTATATGGACAGACAAGGTTGTGCCCAATTATTTTGCAACAAGGGTAAAAGATAGTAGCATATATCATCTATTAAACAGAATGGAAAAAATTTCTTTCGATTCTTCTCAAGAGAGTAACTAATTATTTCTATCATTATTTGAAAATAACGGAATGTATGCTTTAATGCCATACTTATTTCCTATGTTATTACTGAAGTTTTGAATTAAATCAACTCTAAAAACTTTAAAAATATTTTCGGCAGATAATAAGGCTTCGTAATAAGGAATTTGATGATTGATAAACAATGCATTTGCTCCTACTACAACAAACCAATTTAATTTTTTAAAAAGCGGAATTTTATTCGTTAATATTCCATCTAAATGATATTCTGCATGCACCGTTGCATAATGATTTTCGGTGTTACTAAATTGATAATACGGCAATAATTGAAAACCTCGCATATAATCTGTTGAAAGTATAGATTGATCTCCTAAATAATGCTGAAAATCTTGTACAAAAACTTTATTGGCATTTAAAAATCCGCCTGTTTCAATATTGTACTGAAAATGCCCTGCCAATTTAAAATTTAATAATTGATTGATTCTAAAATTCCATTTAGTATAATTCACTTCACTTCCTAATAACTTATCAATGCCTTGCGTTACAGAGAACCACATAACCGGATAACCCGATTGACCAATATTAATTCGTTGATTTGGCAGTTCAATATACCTTGCACCGGGTTGCCATTTAAAGCCTGTAGTAGCCACCAATGCCTTATGCTGTGTAAAATTAGATTGCAATAAATCGGTTGGATAATTAGGCGAAAACACTTTCCCTTTTAAACTATAAATAGTATTTTCTAATGGTATTCTATTTTGAAATTCTGCAATGGTATAGATATTTAACCCATTACCTAATTTTTTATTATAATAAAATTTCGAAAAATAGGCTTCATATATTTTCATATAATTTTGCTGCCAAAAATAGGTACTGAGTGTATTCCCAATTTCGCTGATTGGGTTTTCATTATTCAACTGAAAAACTTTTTTACCGCCACTAAGAATAATTTCATTGGATTTTTTCTTTCCAAAAACATATTGTGCATTTAAATAGGGATTAAAATGCCGATTATGATACCCATATCGAAATTCTGGACTAATTGAAAAAGTATTCCCGTTTTTTAATTGTTTACTAAATGCAACTCCATAATTACTTACCATTCCTTCCACCGGATTGTAATAAATGCCAATAACCGATATAAGTGGATCGAAGGAAAGACTGGTTTTATGTATTGCTTTAGAATAACTATATCCGGTAAGAAATAATGATACAAAATTGGGCTTGTTTTCTTTTCGCTCAAGTGAATCTAAATAATGAGGTGTTTTTCTTAATTGCTCTAAACTATCTTTCTTTTTATAATCTATTACCTCGTTTTCGAGTAATGGTACCGGCCGAATACTATCCCAATACTTCAACGATTTTTTATTAGAACTATCAGAATATTTAATGATGGTACTGGTAAAATAGTTTTTTTTGAATGAAGGATTAATATGATAATTCGAAAACAACTGTACAAAACTTCCAAAAAAATCGAACCCGAAAAATTTACCGGCAGGATAAATAACCTGTTGTTTTACAACCCAAATATTTTGTAATGGAATATACAACTGTTCAATATGCAAAGTATCTAACAACTGCATTTGGTTTTTTTTAAATAGCGATAGTTGTATACTTTGAATACGCCAGCTATCCTCCATTATATTAATATACCCATTAAATAAAGGCTCATAATTTCTTTTTGGAATTACTTTAATATGATTAACCATCATTCCATTTTCAAAAAATGTTCCTTGTAATTGATACTTGTAATGTTGTAAAGCATTATCGGCTATTGGCGAAATAAATCCACGCGGATTTAATTGTTTTCCTATTTCTAATGTATTATTATAAAAAGATAGTAAGGCGGGTTGAGCAAAACCAAATTCGTCACTTTGTCCACTAACTTTTGTTGATATTACTTCTACCTTTTTTTTATTTCCATTAACCGCATAATTGGATAAAGATTCAGATAGATAAATCATTTTCTTTTTACTGGTATCGCCATCTTCAAAATCAATTTTTTGTCCTAAAAATTTCTTAGGAAAATCTCTTAATTGCAATTGACCTTTAATATAAACTTGTACTTGAAAGTTGTTTAATTCGTTGGCATATTCTGCTTTTCTTGCAATGGCTTTTCGAATAATGGCATACGCTAAATCTTCTCCACCCGACTGCACTGTAACGGCATGCAAGTCGTATCGTTGCTCTTCTAATATAAAATCTACCGATAGCTTATTATTTTTTACAGTAACTTTCTTTTCTACACTTGAATAACCAATATGCTGGCAGAGTAACACATAAGTACCATCATTTAAGTCAATAGCAAATTTACCTTGCTTGTTAGCAGTTGTTCCTTTTTCAGTGCCTTTAATAAGTATAGATGAGAATGCAAGAATATTGCCCTTAGTATCTTTTACAACGCCGGTAATACTTCCTTGAGAGAATAGAATATTGCATAAAAAAAGTAAATAAATGGTAAGTAATACTTTCATACGTTAAGCACGAAAATATTACTTATAATGTTATAAAAAATGTAAATATTTAATTCTGTTTTCTTACATAACTACCCGTTAAAGCTGCCAATCCTGCAACCAAAGCTCCAACAAAAGCTGTAATTAATATTAGCAAATTATACGATCCATTTAAAGGTAAAATATTGGCTACTTTAGTAGAAAGTACATGCTGATTTTGATTATCCATAATGAAAGCTAATACGCCCCATAATATAAATAAAGCGATAAAAGCTGCTAAAAAAGAGTGGATTGGTTTTTGATGAATAGCTATTGCCACAATAAAAGCACAAAACGAAAAAGTGTACCAAGGCAATACGGTAAATAGCCCCGATGCAAAACTTAATAATGCTGTTATAATAATGGAAGTAATAAATTTCATTGTTTTATAATTATGCTTTAATAAAAGTAAAATGCCATTTAATACGGTTGTTATGCCGAGCTTCTTGTTTCTTTAAAAACAATACAGCATAATATTTTCCTGCCGCCCAACTATCTACAAACGTATCGTAATATTTACTTCCGGGGTTACCACTTTCGCCACCGGGAAAAACAGCATAAGCCTCAATAGGCTGAGTTAAATGAACAATCATACGCCAACTTGGTCCATGATTAGCTGTAGTGGCATTAATAATACCATCGTTACCACCAATTGGTAAATGCAATCTACTTAATGCAGGTATTTTTAGTAGGCTATTGATATAAGTATCTTTATATAAACCCCATTCTAATTTATTGTCTTTTTCTAATTGCCGAATTACAGGTAAAATCTTTTGAACCGCCGAAGTAACCACATCACTCATCGTTTCTTTTTTATCAGTTGTATTTATATTATCGGCGAATGAGTAATCGGTATTTTTTAACAGTGCTTCCAGTAAAGTAGTTTTATCGGGCCAATACAAAGGCAATTTCGAATTTCCAAATTCATCTGCATACACACCGGTATAAACGCTATCCCACAATAACTTAAAAATAGTCGCTCCTTTTTCATTAATATCATTTCGTAAATTCCAGTTCTTTACAATTTCTACTGCCCTTTTTTCATCATTATTCAATTTAGTATCATCAATTAATTTTAATAAAACAGGTCGTATAAATTCTGCAATTACATTATAGTTATCTGTTTGCATTTGCTGCATGTCTTGCGGCGTAATATTATTCATTGCAGCTAATTTTCTATTGATGATGTATCCACGATAAAGAGGAAAATTAGATGATTTGCCCAAATAATAAGGATACGTTGAATCTACCGCCATTTGATTGGCACTACTTACAAAACCTCGAACAGGATTCATTATCTGTGGATTTTCTTTTGCCGGAATAAATCCTTGCCACAAATATGTTGAGTCGGTTCCGGGCATCACAAAATCGCCTTGTCCTTTCCATTTTGCAACAAATTTTCCTTGTTGCCGTATAGCAATATCGCCATTTACAGAGGCAAAAACAAAGTTTTGCCCCGGGCATTGAAATGTTGAAATAGCATCTACATAATCTACATAATTTTTTGCATGATTCAATTTATAGAAAGTAGCTAATTCATTACTTGGGTCATGTGCAGTCCATCGTACAGCATAATATTTTCCATCATTGTTTTTACTCTTATAATTTCGATCGTACATAACCGGACCAAATACCGTCATTGCTATGTTTTCAATATCATCCGGTTGACCTTTTATTTTTATTATTTCTTTTCTAAAATCCGATTTTTTCCATGTACCATTAAACCAATATTCTTGCATGGTACTATCTTTAAATTTTATTTCGTAAAAATCTTTTACATCTCTACCCGCATTAGTAACACCCCAAGCAATACTATCGTTAAAGCCAATAATTATACAAGGTGCTCCCGGAAAACTAGCACCATAAGTATTAAGTGTTGGCGTAGTAATTTGCATTTCGTACCAAAGCGAAGGAAGATTTAAACCCAAATGCGGATCGTTACATAAAATAGGTTTACCGCTTTTGGTTTTACTGCCACTAACTGCCCAATTATTGCTTCCATTATTTTTATTGGGAATAATGGGTGCAACTGCCTGAGTAGTGTTTTTATCAATTCCAAAATACACAGAATCGGCATTGGCAGGCAATTTTACATCAATACTTGGTTTTTCAAAAGCAGTTCCTTTGGGTATAATTGGATCTAACGAATCAGCTCTTTCAGGAAATAATTTTTTAAAGGTTTCCCATCCTAATAAATTTTTGGTATTGGTTAAATACAAATCATCATCCCCTTGTCCGGTTAAATCAAAACTCATAAATTTTAAAAAGAGGGCAGTTTTTAAGTTAGTCCATGGTTCAGGTTTATAATCGAGTAACTTATATTCAAAAGGAATATCATTTTCTTTTAAAGAATTGATATAAGCATTTACCCCATCGGTATAAGCATCCATTGCATTTTTAGTTTCGGCATATTCGTTCATGGTTTCTATGGCACGCTCGGCTCCAAATACCATTCCTAAACGCCTAAAATATTTATCGGTAGGCAACATAGACTTACCTAAAATTTCACTCAATCTTCCCGATGCAGCATAGGTTTGAAATTCCATTTGCCATAATCTAAATTTTGCGTGTAAATATCCTTGAATAAAATAAGCATCTGCATCTGTTTCGGCATAAATATGTGGTACTAATCTATCATCAAAATATACTTCTGCATTGTTTTTTATACCGGCAATTTTTATATCCTTATCGAACGATACGTTGGCCGGCTCTGCATTTTGCCAAAAACCATATTGCGGATTTAAGAAAAAACCCAATCGAGGTGTTTTGGTTTTACCCGAAGGCAATTGCATATTAAGAAGTGTTATTAATGCAGTTGTAATAACTGCCGAAACAATAAAAGGGATTGTGCGCATAACCATCATTTATAAAATGAAAATAATAATTTTTAAACTGTAAACATGGTAAATTTTATTTGTGTTGATTATTTATGGCTTTACCATTATTTTTTAGCTAACTACAAAGTAATTTTTATTAATTCTTGCATCTTTGTTAAAATAATTTAGACTATTGTATGAACTTTTCTGACAATACTAAAACTATATTAAACTTACATTTACCAACCGACCCACGTTGGGCTAATTTGGCCAATATTAGCTTAGAAGAAATTTTAACCGATCATGCATTTTGTGAACAGAAAGCAGCTACTACTTGCATTTCAATCATTCAACGATACCCCGATAAAGATAAAATAGTTACTGCCTTAGCTCCAATAGTTACTGAAGAATGGGGTCATTTTAGGTTGGTATTACATGAATTACAAAGAAGAAACTTAGCATTAGGCAAACAACGAAAAGATGTTTATGTAAATAAACTTTTAGAGTTTCAAAAACAAGGTGGAAAATTAGAAGACCGATTATTAGACCAACTTTTAACCATGGCTTTAATAGAAGCCAGAAGCTGCGAACGTTTTAAACAATTAAGTGAAGGATTAACCGATACCTATATGAAAAATTTTTATAGGCGATTTATGGAAAGTGAAGCAGGCCACTATACATTATTTATTGAATTGGCCGAAA
>JAKAJX010000061.1 GCA_021824855.1 Bacteroidota bacterium
AAAGCTCATACCGGTTTCGCCATCTAATCTTTTTTTCACACTGTCTTTACTCATCATATAATTTACGGTAATATGTTTGCCAACATCTCTAATAAAGTGGAGAAAAGAAAAATCTTTAAACCAATCGTAATTATTTACCAAAACGGCAGCATTGGGTTTGTTACTGTTAAAGTCTAAAAACTTTTCTAATTGTTGTTTTACGCAGCGTAAATTATATTGTAATACTTCTTCACTTAATAAATTTCTTTCTTCGCTTTTACCGCTGGGGTCGCCAACCATACCGGTAGCACCGCCAACCAACGCGTATGGTTTATGGCCGGCACGTTGTAAATGAACCAATAGCAGAATAGGCACTAAACTTCCAATGTGCAAACTATCGGCAGTGGGGTCAAAGCCAATATAACCACTTGTCATTTCTTTTTGTAACTGTTCTTCTGTGCCGGGCATTATGTCTTGAATCATTTCTCTCCAGCGCAATTCTTCAATCAAATTCATTTAAGTTATTTTGCGGCAAAAGTAATTACTAATTTTGCTTTATGAAAAAAGTTGGAACAGGAACCCGCTCAATTAATTTTTTGATAGATAATTTATTAATCTTCTGTATAGCCTACATTACCTTTAAAATTCAGAATTGGTATGTATATTATTACGGAATAAAATATGTTGGTTTTGGTTTTCACTTTTTTACGGTATTATTTGTTTACTATACTTTTTTTGAAAGTGTTTTTGCAAGAACGCCTGCTAAATGGTTAAGTTACTCGAAGGTTGTTGATGATGCCGGAAATAAGCCATCATTTATTCGAGTGATGATTCGAAGTTTTGTACGACTTACTTTAATTGATTTATTTTTTCTTCCGTTGTTAGAAAAAACGTTACATGATTATATAAGCAAAACGGATGTGGTAGAAGTATAAGATATAGTTACTGATGATTGTGTGTAAATAATTTGTATTAACCTTTTATGTAGCTTATAAGCCAAAATTGCTTAATGAATCAATAGTTTTTCTTAATAAAATTTCATCATAATCTTTTACAATAAAATCTTTTAATACGCCTATCTTCTCATATCCCAATTTAAAATACCAATGTTGTGCTTTGGTGTTAAATGAAGAAACGCAAATAAAAATGTTAGGCGAAACAGATAAAATTCTTTTTTCTGCAAAAGCTATCAATGCTGTTCCAATGCCTTTGCCTCTTGCATTTTCTGTTATAGCAATGCTTTGAATATATCCTTTAAATGTTCCGGCCATTTGTAAAATAATAAAACCAAGTAATTGGTCATTTTCTTGGGCAATATATACTTCTTTAAATTCTCCTAAAAATGATTGAATGCAATGATTAAAATTTCTTTTTAACGTAATCCATGGTTCCGATTGGCACATAATAGCAGCTCCTTGCTCAAAAAGCTGCCTATCGTTGGTAAGTGTAATTGAAATGGGCATATCAACATTAAAATTACATAACCATTTCTTATTTCCTCTTTCGCAACCCATATCAAGTGCAATATTTTACTTTTGCAATTCTTAATTTCAAATTTTTAATAATAAAATAGCGTGGCAAAAATTGGTATTAACATAGCAACAGGAAGTTTACAACAGTCGGAAATGATTGTAGGTATTGATTTAGGTACTACCAATAGTTTGGTAGCAATAATACATCCGGAATTAAAAAAACCATTGGCTTTAAAAGAACATAATACTACCAGTTTGGTTCCCAGTGTTATTCATTTTGATGAATTTGCCAATCCAACCGTTGGCGAAAATGCCAAACTTTTTTTAGAAACCGAACCGGCTAATACCATTTTTTCTGCTAAGCGGTTAATGGGAAAAAGTTATAATGATATTAAACAAAATGCATCTTTTTTTACCTACAAAGTAATTGATACTGACGATGAAAAATTGGTAAAAGTTCAAGTGGGTAATCAGTTCTATTCGCCAATCGATTTATCATCCTTCATTTTAAAAGAATTAAAAGTCCGAGCCGAACATATTTTAAAAACACCGGTTACAAAAGCGGTAATAACGGTTCCGGCTTATTTTAACGATGCCCAACGTCAGGCTACACGTGATGCCGGAAAATTAGCCGGATTAGATGTGTTGCGAATTGTAAATGAACCTACCGCAGCAGCATTGGCTTACGGATTGGGTTTGAATAAAGAGGTAGATACAACCATAGCTGTATACGATTTAGGCGGAGGTACTTTTGATATTTCTATTCTAAAAATAACGAATGGTATTTTTGAAGTATTGAGTACAAATGGTGATACTTACTTGGGTGGAGATGATTTTGATAGAGCCATAGTAAAATATTGGATGGAAGAATTTGGAATTACAGATGATGAATTGAAATTAAATAAAGAGTTGGCTCAAGGTTTACGGTTGCGTGCCGAAGAAGCAAAAAAACACTTAAGTAATAATGAAACATTTGCTGTTGATTGGAATGGTGATAAATTAACTATTACCAAAGAAAAGTTGGAAGAACTTATTTGGCCATTGATTGAAAAAACCTTGAATTGCTGTAATAATGCACTAAAAGATGCCCAATTACAAGTAGCCGATATTGAAACAGTAGTAATGGTAGGTGGCAGCACTCGGGTGCCTATTGTAAAAAATGCAGTGAGCCGCTTATTCAATCAGCCGGTACATGATGAAGTAAACCCCGATGAAGTAGTGGCATTAGGTGCAGCAGTACAAGCCGATATTTTAGCAGGAAATAATAAAGATTTTTTATTATTAGATATAACACCATTGAGTCTTGGTATTGAAACAATGGGCGGTTTAATGGATGTATTAATTCCGCGTAATTCAAAAATTCCAACAAAGGTTGGAAGGCAATACACCACGCAAAAAGATGGGCAAGGAAGTATGCGTATTGCTGTTTTTCAGGGAGAAAGAGATTTAGTAAAAGATAATAGAAAACTGGCCGAATTTAATTTAACAGGAATACCCGGCATGCCGGCAGGTTTGCCAAAGGTGGAAGTAAGTTTTTTAATCAATGCAGATGGTATTTTAGTTGTGAAAGCCAAAGAATTACGAAGTGAAGTAGAGCAAAGTATTGAAGTAAAACCTCAATATGGATTAACCGATGAGGATGTTGAAAAAATGTTGTTGGAAAGTATTAATCATGCAAAAGATGATATTGCTTTGCGTGCTTTAATAGAAGCCAAAACAGAAGGCGAACAAATATTGGCAGCCACCGAAAAATTTCTTACCAAAAATTCAAACCTTGTATCGCAACAAGAAATACTTGATACTGCACAGGCTATGCAAAATTTACAATTGGCATTAACAATGGATGATAAAGATTTAATTCAAACCAAAATTGAAGAACTGAATGAAATTTCTCGTCCATTTGCCGAACGTGCAATGGACGCTGCTGTTAGCGGAGCATTAAAAGGAAGAATGATTTAATTGTACAAGTTGAATTTTTTTTAGCAAAATTTAAAATTAATAGTAACTTAGGCGTCCCCTAACTAACGAAGCTTGAAAAAAATAGCGGCTCTATTTATTATTATTTTATTTCTATTCAATTTATTTGGATATAGAATTGTTGTAGGATACATGCAACAAAGAGCCTCTGAACAATTAACTTCTCGCATTGATAACAATTTGTATAACGAGGCTCAACTAATTGAATTTAAAGTTCCCTTTTATGTTCCTTATTTAAATAATTGGTCAAATTACCAAAGGTATGATGGCGAAGTAGAAGTAAAAGGCGTATTGTATACCTGTGTTAAACGAAAAGTTATTAATGATACACTTTACTTATTGTGCTTGCCCAATACAAAAAAGATGCACTTAGAAACGGTTAAAAATAATTTGTTTCAAATTTCAAACGGATTAGTTCAAAACTCTAATGCTAGAAAACCGTCTAATTCTCAATCTTCCATATCGTTCAAAAATATTCAAGGAGAATATGATGATTATTCGTTTAAAATAAATACAAATAGTATTAGTAAAAAAATTATAGAATTTAAGTTAATTAAATGTTTAGGAAATTTACTTTCCACTCCACATAGTTCTCCCGAACAACCTCCAGAATTAGTGTTGTCATAATTTTTTCTTAGTGTATTCTAACAACAGAATACTAATCAATAGTAAATAACCACACAACAACTTTTTAAAAGCTTATATATTTTGTAGCAATACAAAAATATATGCCCAAAAGTGTGGTTATTTTTTTTTTGATCTATTTAACCGAATGCTATTGATAATTCGGTACAATAATTATTTGTAATAAAAAATAAGTAAGACATAAAATTTTATATAATCATGTCAAAACAAAAAAGTTTTATCGGTTTTTTAATGAATCCAAAATATTGGTGGATTCCATTATCAATCATATTTATTGCAGCTATTGCAGGAGTTTCATTAATAGGTGCAGGTACTTATAACGAAGCTCCACCACTTGCCAATTTTGTAAAACAAGATGGAACAATAATTTTTAGCGATAAAGATATTAGTGAAGGAAAAATGGTATTTCAACAAAATGGTTTAATGGATTATGGTAGCATGTTTGGTGATGGTGCAGGAAGAGGTCCCGATTATACCGCCGATGCATTACATCGTGTTTACGTTTCAATGGTTAAATATTATACTGCTACTTTAGGTGCAAATGCAGCAGATGCTTCTGTTACAAAAGTAAGAGCAGAACTAAAGAAGAACACATATAATTCTAGCAATAATACTATTACCGTTAGTGAAGCAGCTGCTAAAAGTTATGAAGAATTGGTTGATTATTATCAGCACTTATATAATATTGATAAGATAAAAGAAAAAGGTAAATCTACTTGGGTATATATTCCGGATACAGTAGCAATTAGAAAAATGACAGCCTTCTTTTATTGGGGAGCTTGGTCTTGTGTAACCGAACGTCCGGGTGAAAATTACAGCTATACACACAATTGGCCTTTTGACCCTGATGCAGGTAATCAACCCAGCCACGATACTTTGTTTTGGAGTTTAATAGGATTACTTGGATTGGTAGTAGTACTTGGATTAGTATTATTCTATTATTCTCAATTCGATAAATTAAATATAGAAGCCTATACCAAAAGTGCTTTGCCATTAATTACTGCTAAAGTAATCCATAATTTTAAACCTACACCATCTCAAAAATCTGCATTTAAATTTTTATTTGTAGGCATACTTTTATTTTTGGTGCAAGTTTTATTTGGCGTTTTAACCATTAACGATTTTGTAAAAATATTTTCTGCATTTGGCGTTAATTGGAGCACACTAATTCCTTTTGCTGTTTCTCGAGGATTGCATATTCAATTATCTGTATTATGGATTTCATCTTGTTGGATTGGTGCTTCCTTCTTTGTATTGCCTTTAATTGCTAAAAAAGAAGTTCCTTATCAAAAATTTTGGGTAGAACTTTTATTTTGGCTCACATTGGTTGATGTAGTATTAATGGTAATAGGAATTTATTTAGGCGTTACCGGTAAATTAGGCAGCTATTGGTATTGGTTAGGCGATCAAGGATGGGAATATCTTGAAATGGGTAAACTTTGGCAAATTGGTGTGCTCATTGTATTTATTTTATGGGCATACTCAACTTACAGAGGTTTAAAACCTGCTTTTATTAAAGGCAAACCATGGCGATTACCTAATTGGTTACTTTATACTATTATTAGCGTAATTAGTTTATTTATTGCCGGATTTGTCGCTCCGCCGGAAGCTAATTTTGCCATTGCCGATTTTTGGAGATGGTGCGTAGTACACATGTGGGTAGAAGCATTTTTTGAAGTATTTACTACGGTTATCATCGGCTATTTTATGGTATTAATGGGTTTAGTAAGCCGTCAATCTGCCGAAAGAGTAATTTATATTGGTGCAATTTTATTTCTTGGTTCGGGCTTATTGGGTGTTTCGCATAACTTTTATTGGAATGCAAAACCCGAAGCCACAATTGCATTAGGAAGTGTATTTTCAACATTACAAGTTATTCCACTTATATTGTTAACTTTAGAAGCAGTAAGATTTAGACAACTTCCTGATTTTTTAAGTAAACCCAATCATGATAAGTTTGCAATGAATGATATATTTCTATTCTTACTTGGTGTAAACTTTTGGAACTTTATGGGTGCAGGTGTATTTGGATTAATTATTAATTTACCCATTTTAAATTTCTATCAACACGGTACTTATCTGGCCGTTAATCATGGTCATGCGGCTTTAATGGGTGTTTATGGAAACCTATCTGTTGCAGGTGTTTTATTTTGTTCTAAACTATTATTCAAAGAAAATAGATGGAATGAAAAAGTATTACGAGTATCATTTTGGGCTTTAAATATAGGATTGGTTTTAATGGTTTCTTTAGATCTTTTGCCGGTTGGTATTTACCAATTAAGTGCAGTATTTAAACATGGATTATGGTTTGCTAAATCGCAAGAATTTATTGGCTCTAACACTTTCCAAACTTTAACTTGGTTAAGAATGATTGGAGGAGCTACATTTATTCTATTTGGCGTATTGCCTTTAGCTTGGTTTATGATTTCTAGAATTAGGAGTTTAAAAACTGCTTCGGTAGAAAATGCCAATGAGCCTTTATTCTCTGAAGAATAGTTGTTACAATAAATTATTTTCATTATTTTTTAGAAAATAATTTTATCTTAAAATAGGTTAACTGTTGTTAAATTGAATTAATAGCAGTTAGCCTATTTTTTTATTGTTATGCAGTAAAAATTATTAATGACTATTGTTATACTAAGATTGCTTGTTGTTCCAAGTTGCTTCTTCTTACAATATATTTTCCTATAATATCAAACTCAATATTGGCAATGCTTTCCACTGTAATATTTTTTATATTGGTATGATGAAAAGTATACGGAATAATAGCAACGGTAAAAGTGGTTTTAGAAACATTAAAGCAAGTAAGACTTATTCCATTTACACTTATCGATCCTTTTTCAATTATTAAATGGGCAAACTCTTCCGGAAATTGAAATGTAAATTCCCAACTACCTTCTAACTCTTTTTTGTTAATACAAATTGCGGTGCAGTCAATATGTCCTTGAACCATGTGCCCATCTAATCTGCCATTTACCAACATACATCTTTCTAAATTAATTTCAGCACCAATTTGAAGTATGTTAAGATTTGTTTTTTTTAGTGTTTCTTCAATGGCAGTAACCTTATGTACATTATTCAAAATAGATTCAACAGTTAAACAAACGCCATTATGAGCAAGGCTTTGATCAACTTTTAATTCATTACTAATAGATGAGGCAACCCAAAAACTTTTATTGGTGCCATTTATTTCTATCTTTTCAATAATTCCTGTGGTTTCAATAATACCTGTAAACATGGCTGCAATTTAGTTTCAAAATATGAATTTGAATGAGATTTGGAATTTTGCCGAATAATATTACCTTTGCTGCCCATTATTCACCTAAAGGAGGTATAAAAGATATGCTTATTATTGATTCAAAAGATTGCGAAAATATCGACAAGGCGTTGAAGAAGTATAAAAAGAAGTTTGAAAAAAGTAAAACTTTATTGAAGTTGAGAGAACGCCAAACTTTCGTTAAGCCTTCCGTTAAACGCAGGCAAGAAGTGTTAAAAGCGGTGTACAAGCAAAAAATTGCAAGTGGACAAATAGAAGAATAATTTTCTTTTATCACCAATATATTTTAAGTAGCCTTTAGTAAATTAACTTTAGGCTACTTTTTTATGTCTGTTACCGAAACATATCCACAAATTCAATCTTTTCTTAATTACTTAAAATTTGAGAAAAGATATTCTCAGCATACTATTATTTCGTATGAAAACGATTTAGAGCAATTTTTTGCTTTCCTCGCTTCGCAATATCCAATCACTCATCTCTCCGATATCTCTTCTTCATTGGTGCGAACATGGCTCGCTGAATTGAAAGAAGATGCTATTTCGGCAAAAAGTATCAATAGAAAAATATCTACATTAAAATCTTTTTTTAAGTACCAAATGAAAATAGGTGAATTACATAAAACGCCTATGACTGTGGTAATTGCACCAAAAATAAGTAAACGACTGCCTAATTTTATAGAAGAAAAACATATAAAAACATTATTTGAACAAGTGAGTTTTACGGATGATTGGAAAGGAAAAACCGAGCGGTTGATATTATTAATTTTTTATGCAACAGGAATGCGGTTAAGTGAGCTAATTCAGTTAAAAGAATCGCAAATTGATGTAGACTATCTGCAAATAAAAGTAATAGGCAAAGGCAATAAAGAAAGAATTATTCCTATATCAAAGCAATTAATGTATCAGTTAACCGAATATATTAAAGAGAAACATGCAAATACTAATAGCAATAGCGAAAATGTTTTTATTACATCTAACAATAAACCACTAAATCCTAGAACTGTATATGGTTTTGTAAAAAAATATTTATCGTTAGTAACTACCATACAAAAAAGAAGTCCACATATTCTACGGCACAGTTTTGCTACTCATTTAATGAACAATGGAGCCGAGTTAAATGCAGTAAAAGAATTATTAGGGCATAGCAGTTTAGCTGCAACACAAGTATATACACATAACACTATTGAAAAGTTAAAAGAAGTATATAAAAAGGCACATCCTAAAGCCTAATTATTGCCACTCTAAAAAAAATAGTAAAAAAGTTATCGGGTTATTTTTTTTTTCAGTGTAATGAACTAAATTTATAGTCCACACAAAATCTGAGCTTATGAAATAATTATCAGTAGTTCTTTTAAATATTATTTTTTCACTTTAAAAAATGTGACTTGTTATGAACGTTAAAATTCAAACTGTACGCTTTGAAGCGGATCTGAAATTAGAAGAGTATGTAACAAAGAAATTAGAAAAACTAAACACATTTCACGATCGAATAATTAAAGTAGATGTTTTTCTGAAATTAGATAACGTTGTTCATACTATTAAAGACAAGATTGCTGAGATTCGAGTACACGTTCCTAAACATGATTTTTTTGTAAAAGCATCCTCAAAATCTTTTGAAGAATCTTTCGACACCGCCTTAGAATCTATTGTTTCACAAATAAAAAGAAAAAAAGAAAAATTAGCAGCATAAATGCACAGCTAAAAAGTCCCGCTCCATGCGGGATTTTTTATTATATGTTATTAAAATAACTGCTTAAACATTTTATTTTTTAATTCTCTGGTGGTAACTAAATAGTAAAAGTTTCAAAACTTGTTGATAAATACGATAAAAATTTCTTTCAAGAATTTTGTTGAAATAAGTTTTCCATTACCTTTGCCATCCCGAAAAACGGGGTAGTTCTTTTTTTTGTGCAAAAATGCCACTTTAGCTCAGTTGGTAGAGCAGCTGATTTGTAATCAGCAGGTCGTTGGTTCGAGTCCGACAAGTGGCTCAATATTTATTACGAAAGTTATTAAGAAATATATAGTTATACTAACTTAATCCTTATAACTTCGCGGTGAATTGGGCAGGTTCCAGAGCGGCCAAATGGGGCGGACTGTAAATCCGCTGTCTTTCGACTTCAGTGGTTCGAATCCACTCCTGCCCACCGTTCTTTGTTTTTTAAAGTAGAATTTTTGAAATGTAAGCGGAAGTAGCTCATTTGGTAGAGCGATAGCCTTCCAAGCTATAGGTGGCGAGTTCGAGCCTCGTCTTCCGCTCTTTTAAGTTTGGTGTTTACAGTTTACAGTTTGAAGTTAACTCAACTGGAAACTTACAAACTGAAAACTCTAAAACTGAGAATGGCCGTTGTAGCTCAGTGGTAGAGCACTTCCTTGGTAAGGAAGAGGTCGTGAGTTCAATTCTCATCAACGGCTCAGATTTTTGAAAAAGTTGAATTGTGTGATATCTTGCTGTTTCAACAAGATTAATAACATAATAAAAAGCAATAGTTTGAAGATATTTTCAAACTTTAATATTAAAACACAACTAAAAACCGATAAAAATGTCTAAAGAGACCTTTAAGAGGGAGAAACCTCACGTAAACGTTGGAACTATTGGTCACGTTGACCACGGTAAAACCACTTTAACAGCTGCTATTACCACTATCTTATCTCATAGAGGTCTGGCAACAGCTAAAAAGTACGATGAAATTGATGGTGCAC
>JAKAJX010000124.1 GCA_021824855.1 Bacteroidota bacterium
GGCTTTACATTTATAAACCCACCTTTATCATCGGGTTTAAATAGTGTTAATCTCGATTGTTCTTTGGTACATTTTAATTGCTTTTTTAATATAGCTGTTTCAATATTATTTCCGGCAAAGTTGATATTATTAATTTTTACTTTATTGCCTTTATCTATGTAAAATATTAAACTAATGGAGTTATGTATGGTAGAATCTTTTCTTTCATCAATTTTAATTTTAGCATTTTCAAAACCCTTTTCTGCATAAAACTTTTTGATGGCTTCAATTGCCGAACGCCGCATGTTTTCTGTAACTACTCTTCCAGCTATTAATCCGGTTTTTGTAGTTAAGTCGTCAATTTCGCCATGTTTAACGCCTTTGAACGAAAATTTAGCCAATCGGGGCCGTTCGGTTACTGCAATTTGAACAGTAATATTTTTTCCTTCAAGCTTTGTAATATATATTTCTACGTTATTAAAATAGTTTTGCGACCATAATTTGTTAATGGCTTTGGCAAAATTATCGCCACCGGGAATAGTTATTTCGTCTCCTACATTTAAGCCCGATATAGAAATTAAAAGATTTTCATCGAAATACCTGTTACCAATTGTGCTAATTGCAGCAATTTTATATTTCTTAGGTGTTTTTTGATTGAAAATATTAATTAAGTCTGCATCAATAGAGGTTATAGCAGTATCTTTCTCTTGAGAATAAACGAACGTACCTAACGAACTGAGAATAAATAACAACAATAAAAATTTGTACACTTTCTGCATCCGAATCAATTTATAAAATTGACGCTGAAAGTAAAAAAAGTAGCTTTCAGCAGTCGTTTTAGCTTTTAAGTGTGGCAAATTAAAGGGAATATTTAAAAGTGTTTGTTAAATCAGCATCTTTATTTTTTCAAATCGCAAAATTACACCGAAACAATCTCATTTTTTATTTGATTTCCGGTTTTTCCGAAGCGTCTTTCTCTATGCTGAAAATCAATAATGGCTTGATATAAGTTTTCTTTTCTAAAATCGGGCCAACAAGTTTCGGTAAAATAAAGTTCAGAATAAGCCAATTGATATAATAAAAAATTACTGATTCTGTATTCGCCACTTGTTCTTATCATTAATTCCGGATCGGGAAAATCTTTGGTGGCAAGATATTGCTGTACCGTATTTTGATTAATTGCTTCGGGATTTATTTTTCCGCTTTTTACATCTATGGCTATATTTTTTATAGCATTTGCTAATTCCCAGCGACTGCTATAGCTTAATGCCATTATTAAGTTTAGACCCGTATTTTGGGCTGTTTTTTCTATAGCTTCCTGTAAAGCTTCTTGGGCAAATGTTGGAAGCATCGACATATCTCCAATCATTCGTAAGCGAATATTGTTTTTATTTAAATCGGGTACTTCTTTATGAATTGTATCTACCAATAATGCCATTAAACCATCTACTTCTTGTTGTGGCCTATCCCAATTTTCGGTACTAAAAGCATATAAAGTAAGGTATTGAATGCCTATTGAAGCACATCCTTCTACAATATTTCTAACACTTTCTACGCCTTGAAAGTGGCCATATAAACGTTCCTGACCTTTTTCTTCTGCCCATCGCCCATTACCATCCATAATTATAGCAATATGTTTTGGCAACCGACTTCTATCAATTTGCTCGAAAACTTGTTTCATGAGTGTGTTGCATCTGATTTATATGGCAAATCTAATAAAAGCTAAATTTTTATGTAATTTATTTTGAAGTTGGGCAACGATAGGATTGAATATTGAACGAAATTCCAATTTGTGCCGTTACAAAAGAATCGTACTGGCCATTGCCTCTTTGTTTGCCCTGAACACCAATGGGCGTTCCGGTTTCGTAACTTCTATCTTGCAATAAATACCAAGTTGATGGATTACCATTAGCATTAGTTGCCGAAAAAGCATTGGGTGCATAAGTTCCGCTAACATCGTCTAAATACTTGGTTGTGGTAAATCGATAAGATATTTCGGTAAATAAATTTATTTGCTCGTTTAATGCATATTTTAAACCAAAACCAATAGGGATACTAATGGCAACATTACTGTAGGGTTTTTTATTGGGATATAATGTACTTCCTTGCCCCTCGGTGCCTAATGGCCGTAAATATATTTTTTGGCCACCTAAATAAGCGTAGGGGTCAAAGGTAAAAGCACCAATACCAAAACTTATGTATGGCGTAAAACTATACTCTCTAAATCCCGGATAAAATTTAAAAAAATTAAAAAAGCCACTTACGCTTAATTCCCAAACATTGGTATTAAAACTTAAATTTCGTCTTTGCTGAACGGGGTTGTTACTATAAATATCGGAATAGCCTAAAAAAGTATAATAGCCACCCAGCCTTACTCCTATGTAATTATTAAATTGCTTTTGATAAAAAGCCCCTGCCGAAAATTTGGGTTTATTTAATGCAAAATTGGGATTTAAATCGCCAAAATAATGACCGCCACCCAATGATATTCCAAATTCTCCTTCATGCACAAAACTTTCGAGTAATTGGGCTTTTGATGTAATAAAAAAGCAAAAAAATATACTAATTAAAGCTATTCTCTTCATTATGAATTTTTATACAGATTGCCTAAAGTTGGCAGTTTTGCTGTTATATAAAAAGTTAATTTCTTTTATCTAATCCCCAAGCTAATTTAGATCGAAGGGTAGATAAAAAACTATTTTCGTTGAGCCGAATTAAATTAGCATAAAATTTTTCTTTTCGTACGGCTAATTGAATACGATGATCGACAATTTCTCTTCTTGCATCCATTGCACAAATAAATTGATCGGTTCTTCCTTCAATCTCGAAAGATATGATACTGGAATCAGCAATTACTACCGAGCGTACGGTTAAATTGTGGGGTGCTACCGGCGTAATTACAAAGCTCGATGATTCGGGAAATAAAATTGGCCCGTTACAACTCATATTATATCCTGTAGAACCGGTAGGGGTTGATACAACTAAACCATCGGCCCAATAAGTATTTAAAAATTCGCCATTAATATAGGTATGAATTTTTATCATAGGTGAAGTATCTCGCTTATGAATTGCAAATTCATTTAAACAAATTGGTGCGTTAGTGAAAATAGGTTCACTGGCATCGAGATGAATTAAACTTCGTTTATCAACCACATAGGTTCTATTTATTAAAGCATCAACGGCCATGGTTAGCTCTTCTCTTCCTATGCTTGCTAAAAAGCCTAGTCTCCCAAAATTAATTCCTAAAATGGGTATATTTCTGTGTTGTACTAATGTTATTGAATCTAAAATTGTTCCATCGCCTCCTAAGCTTATCATGCAATCTATATTCTTATCTAAATCTTCAGGAGTTTGAAAAACAGATAATGTTTGTAGTAAAGAAGTTGGTAAAGGAAATTGTTGCAATAACGGGCTATAAATCAAAATTTCTATTTGATATTTGCCTAATTCTTCTAATAAAATTTGTAAAGGATTTCCTTGATCTATATCTAATCCTCTACTATAAATAGCTACTCGCATTATAACTTAATTAAACCATCCAATAAAAGAAAAGCAATTTACAATGCTTTGTTCATTAAACCTAAGCACAATACCTAAAATTCGGTTCGTGCATGAAAAAACAATCCTCTGTTACCTAATTGATCAAAACTATATTCAAACTTAAACACAAAATCATAAATAGATACTATATCTAATCCAATACCCCATGTATGCATTAATGTATTATTGAAATAATTATTTACTGCATAAGGATTATAGCTGTAGCCAAAATCGGAATAGGCTTTCAAATAAAATTGAAATGGAATTTTATCGTGGGTTTTTGAATGAAAAGGAGTTTTATAAATATAATTAAAAATTTGATGTGCTAATGTAAATTTGGCTAAAGCACCCGATAAACCATCTACCACATAATATTCCATACCGCGTAAAGTATAATACCCGTATCCGAATAACCCTTGATTATAAAAATAATTAGTAGAGGGAAATTTAGCTGTTGCTGCAAGTTCAATATTATAAAAAGTTTTGGGCAATAAATGTTTGGCAAAAATGCTGTGTGCACCAATTTGCCATAAGTTATTGACATCGTTTAACCCACGTTTATAAATAAAAGCTTCACCAAAAAAACCTTTGGTAGGATAGGCATTATAATCTATATCGTAATATTTAAAATAATAGCCAAAATCTATAAACTTCACATTATTTAATTGGTTGGGATAGAAGTTGGGATTGAGTTTTATAATAGTATCGGCAACGCTTTCGTTGGTATAGGATATGCGAAAATATTGTTGAATTTTTTGATCGGGGCGATAAGAGTAGGTTGCATCAAACCGCATAAACTTTCGCATATAATTATTATACGATCTAAAAAACATTTGCTTATTAGTAATATCTGTTCCATAATTTACTTCGCGTTGGTGCGAGTAGGTAAATCCTACATTAAATCCTTTGGTTAATGCTTTATTTAAAAATGGCAAATCGTACCGCATGGTAATTTGTTGGCTATATCCGTTAATTAACCAAATGTTTAATTTGTCGTTTACTCCGGTAAAATTGCTTTGCATAAATTTCATACCATAGTTAATGCGGTTTAGATCGTGATTTTCTTGTACCCACCAAGTATTAAAATTTCTGTCAATTAAAATAAAATAAGGCAAAGGGAAAAAATACCATCGCTCTTTTACATCAACATTAATAAAAAGTACATTCCCTTTTTTTTGGGCAACATAAACAGAATCGTCAACAAATAATGTGGTATTATAAATAAGTTCTTTAGATCTTTTTAGTTTACTGTATAATTCATTTTCAAAAATATAATCGCCTTTTTTAAATAGCATTTCCCTAAGAATAATTTTTTCTTTGGTTTTTTTATTGCCTGTTACTTTAATATCACCTATTAAATAAATATCGGTTTTAGCATTTTGGGTTGAATTGATAAGAGCATGGTTAGACGTATCGATTAATGAAACCGATTGGGCATTTAAAAAAGCGGAATACACCAAAAATACCCATACAAAAATTGCCTTTACCTGCATCAAATTATTTTAAAAAAGTAATGGTAAATGTAAGTGTTTGAAATAGTAAGGGAAAATATCGGTACAAATAAATAATAAAAAGAGGTTAAATATTTAGATAGGCCATTAAATGATGATAATTTTCTTTAAGCTCGTTACTGTATTGTTCTTCTCCAAAATAATAACGAACGGTATAATCAAATCGCTGAAAAGTTGATACAATATCGCTTACTTCGGTTTTGTTTATTTTTAGGGTTACTATAACAATATCATCTTTTTCTGCCATAGTATTTAACTGTGTAATGTAGGCATCATTGGTTTCAACTAAACGACTTATTTCTCCAAAAGAGTAATTTCTTTTATCAATTTCTAAAACAATAATTCCGCCTTGTTCTTGTGTTCCGTTAAAAGATGCCATTATTTTTAAAATTTCATAAATAGTAATAATACCAACTAATTGCTGATTATTATTGATGACCGGAATTAAAGACAATTCGTTTTCGGCAATTAATTTTAATGCGGTTAAAAAATGATCGGCACTTTTTACAAATACTTGTATAAAATTTTTTTGCAGCGTGGCTATTGTAGCATTTGTATCGGCATCCATTATTTCATTCTTACTAATTATGCCAGCAAACCTATCTTCACTTAGCACACATAGGTGTTGAAAATCGTAATCATCCATTAATTGCAATGCCAATAATACTTTATCGGATAAATGAATAGAGGGATAATTATTATGAGCCAAGGTAGCTGCTATCATATTGCTAATAGTTATGTATAATATTCGCAATTACAATTATACTAAAGATACTATAGGTTTATGCAGTTTTGTAAGAAAGCTATTTAATATTTCATTAAACTCTTGTGGCACTTCCATCATGGGTGCATGCCCACATTTATCAATAAAGTATAATTCACTATTGGGAATTAATTTATTAAACTCTCGTCCTACAAATGGTGGTGTAATGGTATCGTTATTTCCCCAAATTAAAAGTGTTGGTTTTTGTATTTGATTAAGCTCTTCACCCAAATTATTGCGTATAGCACTTTTAGCTAACGAAATAATTTTTATCACTTTTAATCTATTGTTGGTAATTTCAAAAACTTCATCAACCAATTCTTTGGTTGCAGTAGACGGATTATAAAAAGTAAATTCGGTTTTTTTTCTAATATAATCGTAATCGCCTCGCTTAGGGTAACTATCTCCCATACCACTTTCGAATAAACCGGAACTTCCTGTTAAAATAAGTGATTTTATACGTTCGGGATTTTTAAGAACATGCACTAATGCTACATGGCCGCCAAGAGAATTGCCCAATAAATGAATATTATTATAATCTCTCAGTTCAATAAATTTTTGTACATACTTTTCTAATCCACCAACAGTGGTATGAAAAATGTCTAAATCGAACAAGGGTAATAGCGGAACTATTACTTTATAGGATGCACGAAAATATTCAACTAAATGCTGAAAATTACTAAGTGCTCCGAAAAGACCATGTAAAAGAAGTAATGGCTCTCCATTGCCTTCTTCTATAAATTTAAATTTATCGTGTTGTTTAATTTGATACTCCATATAAATTTCTTATGCAAGCAGTACTGCATCTTTACAAAGAAAATGAAAATTAAACTAAAAACATGTTATTGCGTAATTAATCATTTATAAATAACATACAATATTGCAATTTACTAATTTGTTTTATTTATGAAGCAGCAGAAATTTGATTTCCAATAGATTCAAAAAATGTTTCTAACTGATTAAACATATTTTTAAACCAAGGTATCCAATCGCCCATGGTATTAATAATTTTAGGACCAAATGGTTGAATAAAATCATAGGTTTTAGAAGATGCAACTACATCTTGATGAAGTACATGAATATTTATTGCAAAAAAAAGTACAATACTATATACCGTAGTATAAATTAATGCATATAACAAAACTCCACCTACTCTATCCGCCCAACCCATCATTAAAAATGCTATTGCTTTCTGTACCATATTAGCAGCTAATTTCACTACAAAAAATACAATAACCATTACCAATGCAAAAGCCAAAAATGGTAACCATGCAGAAGTAAAGTGTAAGCTATCTTTTAACCAACCGGCAACTGCTGTAGATAATTTTATTGCTGCAGCCAAGCCTATAATTATTGCCAAATACGAAAAAATAGCAACCACTATACCACGGCTAAACCCTTTAATTACGGCAAAAATTAGAATAATAACGTAAAAAGTATCTATTAGCATTATGTAGTTAAAAGTTGTTTTACAACCATTGAAATAGTTTTACCATCTGCTTTACCGGCTAATTGTTTAGTTGCATTGGCCATTACTTTACCTAAATCGGCAATGGACTTTGCTTCTGTTTCAGAAATTATTTTTGATACTATTATTTTTATTTCATCTTCAGATAATTGTTTGGGTAAAAACTTTTCTATTATAGTAATTTCTTCTTGCTCTTTTTTAGCAAGATCTTCACGGTTTTGCTGTGTAAAAATTTCTAAAGAATCTTTTCGTTGTTTCACTAATTTCTGTAAAAGTTTTATTTCGCCTTCTTCGGTAATTTGTCCATTAGCACCGGGTTCTGTTTTAGCTTTTATTATTTCGGCTTTAATTGCACGCAATCCGCGTAACGTTGCTTCATCTTTGGCTTTCATTGCTTCTTTCAATTCTGCCATTATATTTACTTCGAGACTCATATAAAAATGTTTTTGATGAAAAATACTGTAACTATTAACTCAATTTATTTTCTTTCATTTGAATAGCTCGAAACTTTTGATAAAAGTCTTGAGCAAAATGTTTTATATCGTGTACCAACTCTTGCTGGTGTGTTGCTCTTTCATAAGCATCGGCCATGCCCATAAAAGTTTGATAATAAAAATCGGCCATTTCATCAACCATCATATCTTTTGTCCATAAATCTATTCTTAATGCGGCTTTTTCTGCTGCATCCCAAAAAGCAATCATCATAGATTTAGCTGTTTGCATTTCATTGGCAGTACTATCGGTCGCAGTCCAATTTATTTTTTCGGGAACTTTATTTTCATCCAACTGCACTTCAATAATTATAGTTGATTTATTCATTAAATAAATTTTTGCAATTTTAAAACTAAAAAACAACATTTTCCTTTCAAAAAAAATTTAATGTGCTTTTCTTGGCTAAAACACTAACAATCTATACGTTGCAAAAAACATTTTGCATCTACTTTTTTTTATTGCTATTTAAAGCAGCATGTTATTGCTGTTTACTACAATTTTTAAAATTAAACATGTAGTATTTCAACTACAAAAAAAGGGTTTGAATTACTACATTTTATTTTAATATAATATTTATCTTTAAACAGCCCGAAAAGAAGAATTTTATTCTCAACATAATAGTTGCCTTTGGTTTAATTACTACGCAAATATTATTTGTGTAATGAAGCATATTTTTCGAATCGTGCAGTAAATTTTCATCTATCCTTATTCCTTCATTCAAACTGATACCTATGAGAATAGCCATCATTGGAAATTTCCTTCCCCGTCAATGCGGAATAGCCACATTTACACAAAATTTGGTGCAAGCAATTTTATCAGCCAACGATATTTCATCTTCGGGAGATATAGAAATTTTTGCTATTGCCATGAACGATCCGGAACAAGAATATGATTATCCCGAAACGGTAAAATTTACTATCCGCCAAAATGAAAGAGAAGATTACCTTAAAGCTGCCGATTTACTAAATAATTCCGGAGTAGATTTATGCATTGTGCAACACGAATTTGGCATTTATGGTGGCGAAAGTGGCGTATACATTTTGTCGCTATTAGAACAACTGAGCATTCCTTTTGTTGCTACTTTACATACGGTATTAAAAACACCTTCTTTTCATGAAAAAAATATTCTTAGAAAAATTGGTGAGAATGCCAAAAAAGTAATTGTAATGAGCAAATTGGCTGTTAAATTTTTAACTACCATTTATAAAATTCCTTTTACAAAAATTGAAATTATACAACACGGTGTGCCCGATTTTACAAGTTCAAGAAAAAATATAAGTACTGATTTTAAATTAAAAAACACTATTTCACTTAGCACTTTTGGTTTATTAGGCCGCAGCAAAGGAATTGAAACCGTAATTAATGCTTTACCGGCAGTTGTTAAAAAGTTTCCGAATATTACTTACACCATTTTGGGCAAAACGCATCCTAATGTAAAAAAACATTGCGGAGAAGAATATCGAGAATATTTACAATCGTTGGTAACAAAAAATAATTTGCAAAACAATGTTTTCTTTATTGATACTTTTTTAAACGAAACCGAATTAGAAAAATATTTATTAACCGTAGATATTTATATAACGCCTTATTTAAATGAAGCTCAAATTACCAGTGGCACACTTTCGTATGCAGCCGGCTCCGGTACTTGTATTGTATCAACTCCATTTTGGCATGCTTCGGAGTTATTGGCTAATGGGCGAGGCGAACTATTTAATTTCGGCGATAGCAACCATCTTGCTAAAGTGCTTTTAAAATTATTATCTAACCCTTCTAAAATTCAACAATATAAAGAAAGAGCTTTTAGCTATGGCAAAAAAATGTATTGGCATCAAATTGGCAAACAGTATGTAAGCTTATTTAATAAAGTAATTGAACAACCAATTTATATATCGAACAATAGTATTAATAAAATTCATGTTCAAATTCCATCATTTAGTTTAGAACATATTAAACGATTAACTGATGAAGTGGGAATTATTGAACACGCCAATTACTCTGTACCCAATTTTAAAGAAGGGTATTGCTTAGATGATAATGCACGTGCTTTGTTGGTAATGCTAATGGCTTACGAAGCAGGACTTGAAACCACTTTACCACCTTTAGCTGATATTTATTTGCGCTATATTAAATTAATGCAAAAAGATGATGGCTATTTTCATAACGACTTAGGTTTTGATAAAAAGTTTTTAGACGAAACCGGCTCTGACGATGCTTTTGGAAGAACCATTTGGGCAATGGGATATATGATTAAATTAGCACCCAATGATGCTTACTTTCAATTTGCAAAAGATATTT